>KE354198.1 GCA_000415505.1 Streptomyces afghaniensis 772 | reverse complement strand
ACGGCCTCGCGCCGGTGGCCACGTCCCGCATCCACCCCGACGTCACCCCGAAGTACCGGTCGACGGCCACACACGCCACCCCAGCAGCAGCGCCAGACACCCCCAGGGCGCGATCCCGCCCGCGGCCCCGGTCAGATCCAGCAGCGGCAGCGCGACCCCGGTGACCGCCCCGGCCGCGGCCCCACAGCGCAGCATCCGCGCGCCCCGCCGCTTCCACACCCGGTCCTCGAGATACCAGGCCGCCGTCTGCAGCGCCCCGCGCTCCACCCACCGGTACAGCTCGTCCAGCCGGACCGCCGGCTCCCCCCAGTCCCCGAGCGGAAAGGCCCGCCCGGTCAGATCGCCCGGCCCCAGCCGGGCCGCCCTCTCGCCCCGTCCGTCCTGCGGCGGCCCCTCGGGCTGCATCTCCGGCTGACCCACCCGGCACTCCCAACTGACCACGCTGCGTGACAAGCGACACACATGACGCACACGCGCCGGACCCTTCCTACCCCCCAACGGGTGGCGAGATGTAGCTTTCGCCGCTTTTCCGCCCGGAAGTATTCCTTGATCAGTTATAGGGCGCGAGGGGAACTCACTCGAAAGAGTGCTGGGGCGACGGCAGGCCCGACCACGTAGGCTCGTGCCGAACGGGAAAACCCGTACCGAGCAAGGAGCTGATCGTGATCCCCGGTGGTGGCCAGCCCAATATGCAGCAGCTGCTCCAGCAGGCCCAGAAGATGCAACAGGACCTGGCACAGGCGCAGGAGGAACTGGCGCAGACGGAGGTCGACGGCCAGGCGGGCGGCGGACTCGTGACCGCGACCGTCACCGGCGCCGGCGAGCTGCGCAACCTGAAGATCGACCCGAAGGCGGTGGATCCGGAAGACACCGAGACCCTCGCCGACCTGGTCGTGGCGGCAGTGCAGGCGGCCAACGAGAACGCGCAGGCGCTCCAGCAGCAGAAGCTGGGCCCGCTCGCGCAGGGTCTGGGCGGCGGCGGCATCCCCGGTCTGCCGTTCTGAGACGCCCGCCGCCTTCCTCGGACAGGCGGCTGACAACTACGGTACGTACGGGAAGGCCGTACGGCGCGAACGACCTCGATGACCCAGGAAAGGCAGTCCGTTGTACGAAGGCGTGGTCCAGGACCTGATCGACGAGCTGGGGCGGCTGCCCGGCGTCGGTCCGAAGAGCGCCCAGCGGATCGCCTTCCACATCCTGCAGGCGGAGCCCACGGACGTACGGCGGCTCGCCCAGGCCCTCATGGAGGTCAAGGCGAAGGTCCGCTTCTGCGCGACCTGCGGCAACGTCGCGCAGGAGGAGCTGTGCAACATCTGCCGCGACGCCCGCCGCGATCCCGCCGTCATCTGCGTGGTCGAGGAGCCGAAGGACGTCGTGGCGATCGAGCGCACGCGTGAGTTCCGGGGCCGGTACCACGTCCTGGGCGGCGCGATCAGCCCGATCGACGGGGTGGGGCCGGACGACCTGCGGATCAGGGAACTCCTGGCCCGCCTGGCCGACGGCACGGTCACGGAGCTCATCCTCGCCACGGACCCCAATCTCGAAGGCGAGGCGACCGCCACGTACCTCGCCCGCATGATCAAGCCCATGGGCCTGAAGGTCACCCGCCTGGCCAGCGGCCTCCCGGTGGGTGGCGACCTGGAATACGCGGACGAGGTGACCCTCGGTCGCGCCTTCGAGGGGAGACGACTCCTAGATGTCTGACGCCACGCTGCACGCGACCGACCAGAACCCGGACGACTTCGCCGTCCAGATCGCGGACCAGGTCGAGAGCTTCCTGGTCGCCGTCACGGAGATCGCGAAGGGCGACGAGCCGGAATCGGCGGTCCCCTTCCTGCTCCTGGAGGTCTCCCAGCTCCTCCTCGCCGGCGGCCGTCTCGGCGCGCACGAGGACATCGTGCCCGACGAGCGCTACGAGCCCGACCCGGGCCCCGAGCCGGACGTCGACGAACTCCGCGAGAACCTGGCCCGCCTCCTCGACCCCGTCGACGTCTACTCCGAGGTCTTCGACCCCTACGAGCCGCGCAAGGCTCCGGTCCCGGCCCGGATCTCCGACGACCTCACCGACGTCATCACCGACCTGCGACACGGCATGGTCCACTACCGGGCGGGCCGCACCACGGAGGCCCTGTGGTGGTGGCAGTTCTCCTACTTCTCCAACTGGGGCTCCACCGCCTCCGCGACCCTCCGGGCCCTGCAGTCGGTCCTCGCCCACGTCCGCCTGAACCAGCCCCTGGCCGAACTCGACGGCCTCGACACGGACCAGGACATGGGCGACGACACCCTGGAGATCGAGGCGGGCAGGGTGATGGCGGAGGAGATCGCGGGCCCGCTGGGCCTGCGCCCGGCCAAGTAACCGCCCCCGCCTCCACGGCTTTTCGCACCACAGCCCGTCCCCGAGCGCGATGATGGCCGTATGACCGGTCAGTCGAAGGCATTGATGTGGACGGGCATCGGGCTCTGCGCCGCCGGGGCCCTGGGGCTCGTCGTCGGCGCCGTCCTGGACGTGGAGGCGGCGGATCCCTGGGCCAGTGTGTCCGGCGGCGTCGCCGCGTTGATCGGCCTGGCGCTCGCGGTGTACGCGGGGTTCCAGGGCTCGGCGGGTACGTCCGGTACGTCCGGTGGTGCTGGTACCTCTGGTACGGCGGTGAACGCGAGCGGTACGAGGTCCGTCGCCGCCGCCGGGAGCATCGGAACCGTCTCGACCGGCGACGGCGCGGGAACCCCCGCACCCGCCCCGCCGGCGAACTCCTCGACCCCGCCCCCGCCCTCTTCCACGCCTCCGCAGCCTCGGAACGTCACCGCCTCCGGCGAGCGTTCCATCGCCGCGGGCGGTGACATCGGTTCCGCCTCCACGGGCGATACATGAGCACCTCGGCGGAGGCCTCCGGGGACCGCTCCATCGCCGCCGGGCACGGCATCCGCCAGGCGCTCTCCGGGGACGGCGCGGTCGGGATGTACACCGAGAAGTCGTTCGCCCTGCCGCCGGAGGCCTTCACCCTGCCCGACGTCGCGCCGCCGGGGCTGGCCAACCTGCCCGACGCGGCAGCCCTGTTCGTCGGGAGGACCCGGGAACTCGCCCTGCTCGACGAGGCCTTGCGATCGACCGGTGGCGTGGTCGTCCAGGCTGTTCACGGGCTGGGCGGCATCGGCAAGTCGACGCTCGCCGCGCGCTGGGCGGCAGGGCGTACCGACGTCTTCAACCCGGTGTGGTGGATCAACGCCGAGACCCCCGCGACCTCGACGCCGGGCTCGCCGACCTCGCCGTCGCCCTGCGGCCCGCCCTGCGGGACGTACAGTCCCGGGAGGCGCTGCGGGAGCGGGCCGTGCAGTGGCTCGCGGCGCACGAGGGCTGGCTGGTCGTGCTCGACAACGTCACGTCCCCGAACGACGTCAAGCCACTCCTGGCCAGAGCGGCAGGCGGCCGTTTCCTCATCACCACGCGGCGGGCGACCGGGTGGCACGGCATCGCGGAGCCGCTGTCGCTGGACGTCCTCCAACTGGACGAGGCCGTCGAGCTGTTCGGCCGTATCAGCGGTCACGGTGAGGACCCGGACGTCACCGAGCTGTGCAGGGAACTCGGCTGTCTGCCCCTGGCCGTGGAACAGGCGGCGGCCTACTGCGCCGAGGCCGGGATCGCCCCCGGGCGCTACCGGGAGCTGCTGGCCGAGTATCCCGAGGAGGTGTTCGCGCAGTCGGCGGAGGGGTCGGACGGTGAGCGCACGGTGGCCCGGGTCTGGCGTGTGACACTCGACCGGCTCTCGGACACGCCGCTGGCGGGAGCGATCCTGCGGATCATCGCCTGGTGGGCGCCGGAAGGGATTCCGCGGGCGTATCTGGAGCCGTTGGGCAGCCCGGTCGAGGTGACGGACGCCGTCCGGCGGCTGGCGGCGTACAGCATGATCTCGCTGCACGACGACGGCACGATCTCCGTGCACCGGCTGGTGCAGGCGGTGACACGGGCGGAGGGAGTGGAATCCGCCCACGGTGCTGCCAAGCTGCTGCTCGGTTCGAAGACGCGCGACATGGCCGCTGAGCTCAGGTGGCTCACCCATGTCGACGCGATGGCCTCGCACGTGGCACCGGAGGACGATGGGGAGGGCGAGGTCTGGCTGTTCGAGTCGAGCGGGCTCAGCTACACCCATCTCGACGTCACCCGCGCCATCGCGTTCCACAAAAGAGCCCTGGCGGCGGCGCAGCGCGTGTACGGCCCTCGTGGCGAGGTCACACTCCGTGTGCGCAGGGACCTGGCGCAGTCGTACGGGGTCGCCGGTGACAAAGAACGCGAGATCGGGTTACTCGAACGGAACGTGACCGACCACAGGCGGGTGTTCGGGCGCCGGGACGAACGGACCTTCGAGGCGAGGACGGAGCTGGCCCGGGCGCTTTCGGGGGCGGGACGTCTGGGGGACGGGCTGGCGCTCGCGGAGAGGAACGCCAAGAAGGCAGAGCGCGTGCTGGGCAAAGACGCCTACGCGGCTCTGCGTGCCTGGTCGGCCCGGGCCTCGGCGCTTGCGGACGCGGCCGCGAAGGATCCCGACCGGCACGCGGCGCAGGCCCGCGAGGCCATCGAGCAGCTGCTCCCCAGGGCAGTGGCCGCCACGGGCCGGGACAGCACCGTTTGCCTCCAGCTCCGGCTCCAACTGGCATGGACCAGGCGGCTGGTGGGTGACACCACGGGCGCCACGGCCATGTACGCCGAGCTCGTGGAGAGCAGCATCCGCAGCCGTGGGGCGACGGACAGGTACGCCCTGACCTCCCGCACCTGGTTTGTCCGGTTCCTCTGGAGGGCGGTGGACGACCCCGCGCGCGCCCGCCAGGTGCTCGTCCCCCTGCTCGCCGACTGGGAACGCGTGCTCGGCGATACCGCTTATGTGCGGCAGCTCCGAGAGGAGTTCGCGCCTCTCCTCGACGTGACGGACACCTCACCCTGAGTGAGTTGGCCCCGTCCTGGCCGTCCCCTGTACGACAGCTGCACGGCCCCTAACCGGTGACACGCGAGTCTGGAGTCACTTCACCAACTCCCCTCGAACTCACCGGAGATGAAGATGACCCGTCGCCTCGCGGCCCCGTCCATACGCAAGCGCGTCGCCGTCACCACCGCCGTCGCCGTCCTCGCCGCCGGCACCTTCGCCGTCGGCGCCGGAGTCGCCGGAGCCGACTCGCGCGGCGCCTCCGGGAAGAAGTCCGCCAAGACGGCCACCAAGGCCCAGGTGCTCGGACTCTTCGACCAGTGGAACGCGGCGCTGCAGACCGGCGACCCGCACAAGGTCGCCGGCCTGTACGCGAAGGACGCCGTCCTGCTGCCGACCGTCTCGAACAACGTCCGTACGGACAGAGCCGAGATCGTCGACTACTTCGAGCACTTCCTCCAGAACAAGCCGGCCGGCACGAAGGTCGAGTCGGTCGTCAATGTTCTCGACCGGGACACCGCCATCGACACCGGTGTGTACGAGTTCGCGCTCACCGACCCCCAGACGGGCGCGAAGAACACCGTCAAGGCCCGCTACACGTACGCCTACGAGAAGCAGGCCGACGGCAAGTGGCTGATCGTCAACCACCACTCCTCGAAGATGCCCGAGAGCTGACCGACCGGAGGGTGATGGTCACGCACAGACCGCCCCCGGGCGCGTCCGTGAGAGCCACGGTCCCGCCGTCGTCCGTCGCGAGTTGCTTGACGACGGCGAGACCGAGACCGGAGCCGCCCTTCCCGGTCAGTCCCTGGCCGCGCCAGAAGCGGTCGAAGGCGCGGGACTTCTCGGCGTCCGACATGCCGGGTCCCTCGTCCAGGACCGACACCCCCACCACATCGCCCCGGGGATCCACCCGCACGGTGATCGTCCCGCCGTCCGGTGAGACCTCCAGGGCGTTGGAGAGCACGTTGTCCAGCATCTGGTCCAGATGACCGGGGCCGGACAGTACAGACGGCCGGCCGTCGATACTCCCCCTGAGCGCGACGGTGACTCCGCGCTCGTCGGCGGCCGGCCTCCACACGGCGAGCCGCTCCCGCACGATGTCCAGCAGCGGGAGCGGCTCGGCGGCCGTCACCTTCGCCTCGGCCCGGGCCAGCACCAGCAGGCCGTTGACCAGGCGATTCATCCGGACGACCTCGGCGGTGGCCTGCTCCACGTCCTCCCGTACGAACTCGTCGTCCACACCGTCCGCGATGTTGTCCAGGGACAGCCGCAGGGCCGTGAGCGGCGTGCGCAGCTGGTGCGAGGCGTCCGCCACGAAGATGCGCTGGGCCGCGACCAGCGTGTCCAGGCGTTCCGCGCCCTGGTTGAGGGTGCGCGCCAGCGTCTGGGTCTCCGGCGGGCCCGTCACGGGAGAGCGGGCGGTCAGGTCGCCGTCGCTGAACTTGCTCGCCATGTCGTTGAGCTGGCGCAGCGGGCGGGTGAGGCGCCGCGCCACCCCCACGCCGAGCAGGGCGGCAACCACGAGGACCAGCACCGCGAGGATCGCCCGGAAGCCCCAGATCGTCCACAGGCGGTCGGTCATCTCGTCCGTCGAGTACACGATGCGCACGGCACCGACGACCCGGTCCTCGGCGGCCGCCTGGGCGGGGACCGTGATCACCAGCTCGGGTCCCCAGATGAAGGAGGAGCCCCAGTCGGTCGTGGCATCGTTCCGGTCGAGGGCCGCTGTCAGGGCCGCGTCCTGCCTCGGGCGGGGCAGGTCCGGTGCGCAGCCCGCAGCTCCGGTCACCTGGACGTCGCCGGGCGTCTCGGCGGCGTACGCGGTGGCCATCTTCTGGAGCGCCTCGCACGAGGTGGAGTCGCCGTTGGCCAGCAGCAGCGCCATGGTCTCGGCCTCGCGCAGCACGGATCCCTCGGTGTCGCCCCGCAGCTGGGAGGTGAGGGAGAAGGCCACCGGCACCGTGAACAGGGCGATGGCGATCGCGACGAGGAAGATGTAGCTGCGGACGAGCTGGCGGATCATGAGGCGGCGCTGTCCGTGCTCGCGTCGCCGCCGCTGCCCTTGTCGCCGTCGCCGTCCTCGACGATCTCCAGCCGGAAGCCGACCCCGCGCACCGCCTCGATCGTGATCGCGCCCGCGAGTTTCCGCCGCAGCGCCGCCACGTGCACGTCCAGCGTCTTCGTGGGCCCGAACCAGTTCGCGTCCCAGACCGCTTCCATGATCTGCTCGCGCGACATCAGCGCCCCGGGCTCCTCGGTGAGGAAGGCCAGCAGGTCGTACTCCTTGGGAGCGAGGGCCACCTCCTCGCCGTCGAGCCGCACCCGGGCCGCCTTGCGGTCGACGGTCAGGCGGGGGCCGTAGCGGTCAGAGCCGCTCCCGGGCGCCCCGGCGGCGGGGGTGCGGGGCTGCGCGCGGCGCATGACGGCCCGGATGCGGGCGATGACCTCGCGGACGCCGAACGGCTTGGAGACGTAGTCGTCCGCGCCGATCTCCAGGCCCACCACCCGGTCCGTCTCGTCGCTGCGGGCGCTGATCACGATGATCGGGACGTCGCCGCGTGCGCGCAGCGTCTTGCAGACGTCCAGGCCGTCGGTGTCGGGCAGGCCGAGGTCCAGCAGGACGACGTCGTAGGGGCCGGTGTGGTCCAGCGCCGCCCGGCCCGTGGTGACCCACTCCACCTCGAAGCCGTAGCGCTTCAGGCCCCGCCTGAGGGACTCGGCGACCGGTTCATCGTCTTCCACCAGAAGTACGCGCACAGGCGAACCCTAGTGCTTGAAAGTTGAGCCACCGTGAGCGGGCGCGTGCAATTGTGACGCCGGGCACTTTCTCGCGTGGCCTGTGCCCAGATGGGCATGAGCAGACCTGAACGAGTACCCCGGGAAGTCTCACCATGCGATATCGCGGAGGGGTTTTTCGGACGCTCGTTAGACTGAGCCGACCGCAGTACGAATGCGTATGAGCGGATAGAGACGGATTGAGCGAGGAGCGCACGTGGGCCTTGTCGTGCAGAAGTACGGAGGCTCCTCCGTAGCCGATGCCGAGGGCATCAAGCGCGTCGCCAAGCGGATCGTGGAAGCGAAGCAGAACGGCAACCAGGTGGTTGCCGTCGTTTCCGCGATGGGCGACACGACGGACGAGCTGATCGATCTCGCCGAGCAGGTTTCCCCGATGCCTGCCGGGCGCGAGCTCGACATGCTGCTGACCGCCGGAGAGCGGATCTCCATGGCACTGCTGGCCATGGCGATCAAAAAGCTGGGCCACGAGGCCCAGTCGTTCACCGGCAGCCAGGCAGGTGTCATCACCGACTCGGTCCACAACAAGGCCCGGATCATCGACGTCACGCCGGGCCGGATCAAGACCTCGGTGGACGAGGGCAACATCGCGATCGTGGCGGGTTTCCAGGGCGTCAGCCAGGACACCAAGGACATCACCACGCTCGGCCGCGGCGGCTCCGACACCACCGCGGTGGCCCTCGCGGCCGCCCTCGGCGCCGATGTGTGCGAGATCTACACCGACGTCGACGGCGTGTTCACCGCCGACCCGCGCGTGGTGAAGAAGGCCCGGAAGATCGACTGGATCTCCCTCGAGGACATGCTCGAGCTGGCGGCATCCGGGTCGAAGGTGCTGCTCCACCGCTGCGTGGAGTACGCCCGCCGGTACGACATCCCGATCCACGTCCGGTCCAGCTTCAGCGGACTTCAGGGGACGTGGGTCAGCAGTGAGCCGATTACGCAAGGGGACAAGCAGGTGGAGCAGGCCATCATCTCCGGTGTCGCGCACGACACCTCCGAGGCCAAGGTCACGGTCGTCGGCGTGCCGGACAAGCCGGGCGAGGCGGCCGCGATCTTCCGGACGATCTCGGACGCCGAGATCAACATCGACATGATCGTGCAGAACGTGTCCGCCGCCTCCACGGGGCTGACGGACATCTCCTTCACGCTCCCCAAGGCCGAGGGCCGCAAGGCCATCGACGCCCTGGAGAAGAACAAGGGCACCATCGGCTTCGACTCCCTGCGCTACGACGACCAGATCGGCAAGATCTCCCTCGTCGGCGCCGGGATGAAGACCAACCCGGGTGTCACGGCCGACTTCTTCAAGGCGCTGTCCGACGCCGGTGTGAACATCGAGCTGATCTCGACCTCCGAGATCCGTATCTCGGTCGTCACGCGCGCCGACGACGTGCCCGAGGCCGTCCGTGCCGTGCACACCGCGTTCGGGCTCGACTCCGACAGCGACGAGGCCGTCGTCTACGGAGGCACCGGCCGCTGATGGCCGACCTCCGACGGGCCGACGGGCCCGGCCGGTCCGGACGGCCGACGCTCGCCGTCGTGGGAGCGACCGGGGCCGTCGGCACGGTCATGCTCCAGATCCTGTCCCAGCGGGCGGACGTCTGGGGCGAGATCCGACTGATCGCCTCCCCGCGCTCGGCCGGCCGCAAGCTGGCCGTGCGCGGCGAGGAGACCGAGGTCGTGGCGCTCACCGAGGAGGCCTTCGACGGGGTCGACGTCGCCATGTTCGACGTCCCCGACGAGGTCGCCGAGCGGTGGGCGCCCCTGGCCGCCTCCAAGGGCGCGGTGGTGGTCGACAACTCCGGCACGTTCCGGATGGACCCGGAGGTGCCCCTCGTGGTGCCCGAGGTCAACCCGCACGCCGTGCGGATGCGCCCGCGCGGGATCATCGCCAACCCCAGCTGCACGACGCTCTCCATGATCGTCGCCCTGGGCGCGCTGCACGCCGAGTTCGGGCTGCGCGAGCTGGTGGTCTCCTCGTACCAGGCGGTCAGCGGCGCCGGCCGCGCGGGCGTGGCGACGCTGCGGCAGCAGTTGTCCCTGGTCGCCGGCACGGAGCTGGGGACCAGTCCCGGTGACGTACGGCGGGCCGTGGGGGACGGCACCGGGCCGTTCCCGGAGCCGGTCGCGCTGAACGTCGTGCCGTGGGCCGGGTCGCCGCGCGAGGACGGCTGGTCGTCGGAGGAGCTGAAGGTCCGGGACGAGTCCCGCAAGATCCTCGGGCTGCCCGCCCTGCCCGTGGCCGTCACCTGCGTGCGCGTACCGGTGATCACCACGCACTCGCTGACCGTGCACGCCCGCTTCGAGGGCGAGGTCACCGTCGACAAGGCCCGCGAGATCCTCGCCACGGCGCCCGGGGTCGTGCTGTTCGACAACCCGGCCGCGGGGGAGTTCCCGACCCCCGCCGACGTGGTCGGCACCGACCCGACGTGGGTAGGCCGGGTGCGGCGGGCGCTGGACGACCCGACGGCGCTCGAACTGTTCGTCTGCGGGGACAACCTGCGCAAGGGCTCCGCGCTCAACACCGCCCAGATCGCCGAACTGGTGGCGGCCGAGCTTTCTTGACGTTCCGGGCGGCGGGCGTTGAGCTTTGGTGACGTGCCGGATGGCGGGCGTTGAGCTTTGGTGACGTGCCGGATGGCGGGCGTTGAGCTTTGGTGACGTGCCGGATGGCGGGCGTTGAGCTTTGGTGACGTGCCGGATGGCGGGCGTTGAGCTTTGGTGACGTGCCGGATGGCGGGCGTTGAGCTTTGGTGACGTGCCGGATGGCGGGCGTCGAGCTTCCTTGAGGTGCGGACGGCGGGTGTCGAGCTTTGGTGACGGGCCGGACGGCGGCCGCCGAGCCTTCTTGACGTGCCGGACGGCGGTCACCGGCTTTCGTGGCGGGCCGATGTGATGGCCGTCGGCCCGGCTCCCGGTCCTCGGGCGAACGTCCTGCTCGGGCACCGAGTTCACCAGCCGGGCCGGACCGCCGGCCAGGCTCTCCTCCGCGAGCGGGTACCGCTCCGGGCCGACGCCTCGTCGATCTTTCGTGGTGTGCCGGATGGGTGGTCGTCGGCCTTCGCGACGGGCCGGCGTGGTGGCCGCCGGGTTTTCGGGAAGTTTCGCCACGCCGAAACCCCCGCCGCCTGTCATAGGCGGTTTGTAGGATCTGTGTACGACATGTGAGCCGATCGATGGTCCGGACCACTTGTCCCGGACCCCATCGGCATCCGAGGATTTACCTCCCCGCCCTCCGCAACCACGCGGAGGGCGGGGAGCGTCTTTGCGGTCGCCCTTCCGGGCCGCGGGACGTGCATTCAGGCGTGGGGACGCCTGGAACCGGGCGTGGGGACGCCCGTTCACAAATGGACATAGGGGAAGAGCGGGACGCATGAGGGCATTTGAGGCACCACCGGTTGTGCTGCCTGACGCGGGTAGACCGTCGACGGCCAAGGTCGGCGTGAAAGTGATGCCCGGCACGTACAACCCTCACGGGGGGGAGCGTGTCCAACAGACGTGGCAGAGGTACTCGACTTCAGCGCGGCACGCGGCACGGTCCTCCGACCGCCCCGTCCGGCGGCTCTACGACCCCGCATGCCCGGTACCGCCGGTGGCATGCCGGTGATCGCGCCCGTGCCCGCAGCGCGGCCGGCCCGCATCCCGAACCAGCGTGACGGCGCCGAGGACGGTGTCGCGGCCGGGACCACCGTCGACCACCTCACCGAGACCTACCGGGCGCACTACCGCTCGCTGCTCGGTCTCGCCGCCCTCCTCCTCGACGACACGGCCTCCTGCGAGGACGTCGTCCAGGAGGCCTTCATCCGTGTCCACTCGGCCCGCAAGCGCGTCCGCGACCCCGAGAAGACCCTGGCCTACCTGCGGCAGACGGTCGTCAACCTGTCGCGCTCCGCGCTGCGCCGCCGCATCCTCGGCCTCAAGCTGCTGTCGAAGCCCATGCCCGACATGGCGAGCGCCGAGGAAGGCGCCTACGACCAGTTGGAGCGCGACTCCCTCATCAAGGCGATGAAGGGCCTCCAGCGCCGCCAGCGCGAGGTGCTGGTGCTGCGCTACTTCGCGGACATGACGGAGGCCCAGGTCGCCGAGACCCTCGGCATATCCCTGGGCTCGGTCAAGGCCTACGGCTCGCGCGGCATCGCGGCGCTCCGGCTGGCCATGGAGGCGCCGGCATGAGCGACGGCAACGGCGTGCCCCGCGACGGGCGCGACCGGCACGAACCTTTCGAGTGGCACGAGCCGACAAGGCTGCACGGGCAAGATCCGAAGCAATCGCACGCTGGGAACGGAACTGTGAACCACGGCCTGGACGACCAGAGCCCCGAGGGGTTCGACTCGGACGAGCTGGACCTGCGCACGATGCTGCACCAGGTGGTGCAGGAGGTGGAGCCGCGCGACGGCACCCTGGACTATCTGCGGAAGGCGGTGCCCCAGCGCCGGGCCCGCAAGCGGCAGGCCGTCGTCGGCATGGCCGCCGCCGCGCTGTTCATCGGCACGGCCATCCCCGCCCTGGTGCACGTCTCCAACTCCACCGGCTCCGACGCCAACCCGTCGGTCGCCGGCCACGCCTCCGAGACCCAGGGCGGCTCCAGCCAGGGCAAGGGCCCGGACGGCGGCGAGAGCACCGCGGGCAGCTCCCCCGGCAAGACCGAGGGCAAGGGCAAGGGCGACAAGAAGGAGAAGGAGAAGGAAGGCAAGGCCACCGGCGGCGCCTCGACCGGCGCGTCCCAGGGCGTCGGCCCGTCCTCCACCACCGCCGCCGGCATCCCGGCGTGCACCGCCGCCCAGCTCGGCCCCGCCTCCGGCAGCAGCGTCGCCCCCGACTCCACCGGCGCGGTCTACGGCTCGTTCCGTGTCACCAACGTCTCCGCGGCGAGCTGTACGGTCACCGGCCCCGGCGACGTGAGCGCGCTGGCGCAGGGTTCGGCCGACGCCACCAAGATCGGTTCGGTCCGGCACACGGCCGGGGACGCGGCGGCCGGCCTCCCCGACCCGTCCCTGGAGGCCGCCCAGCTGGTGCTCGCGCCGGGCGTCGCCTACGACGTGAAGTTCGCGTGGGTCCCCACGGAGACCTGCCCCACCCCCGGCGGCGACCCGGGCGACCCCGGCGACCCCACTCCCGACCCCACACCGACGCCGGACAGCGGCACCACGGGCGGCACCTCCACCGGCGGCGACACGGGCACGGCCCGGCAGCTGGCCACGGAGGACGGCACGGCCGACGGCAGCGTGACGGTGACGTACACCCCGGCGACCGGCTCGGGCGCGACCTCGGTGACGGTGACCAACGCGTGCGCGGGCACGGTCTACTGGACGGGCGTACTGGCGGCGTCGTAGCCGCGTAGCTGCCTCGCTGCGGGCAATCGTGCCGCTAGGGGCGGCACGGGTGGGCGCAGCGGCACCCCGCTCCGCCGGGCTGCGGACCCACCCGCCCTCAGCGGCGACGCCGAGTCACTTCGCTCCGGCGTCCGCAGCGACAGGCTGCTCCTCTTCCGCCACCAGCCCCAGCTCCGCATCCCGCGCGAACTCGATTTCCCGCCGCAGCAACCGGAACCACATGAAGATCACGAACCCCACGAAGGCGAACCACTCGGCGGTGTAACCGAGGTTCTGGAACGCCTTCAGGTCCAGCCCCGTGTCCGGCGGCGCACTCGCCGGCACCGCCTTCATCCCCGAGTCACCCTTCGCCAACGTGACCCACGCGTCGTACACGTCGTACGGCACCAGATTCACCAGGGACGCCGCGCTGATCGCCCCGGTCTGCCCGGACGGCAGACCGCCCTGCGCACTGACGCCGTTGTCACCCGGCGTCTCGGACGCCTGGAGCGCCCCGGTGACCGTGACCTCACCCGTGGGCGCGGCGGGCGCCTTCGCGGCGTCGGCGGCCCCGGGCAGCCAGCCCCGTACCACCGGCAGCGCCTCGCCCGAGTCGGTACGCAGCAGCGTCAGGACGTAGAAGCCCTGCTTGCCGTCGAGCTCCCGGCCGGGCACCAGCAGCTGCTTGCCGTAGCGGCCGGTCGCGGTGACCAGCTTGCCGGACGTCGCCTTGGTCACCGGCAGCATCTCGCCGAGCGGCCGGGGCGCCTCGTGCCGCGCCTCGGAAACCTGCTCGGTCGCCGTGCGGTGGTCCTGCACCCGGTCCTCGAACCGGCCCAGCTGCCAGGACCCCATGAAGATGCAGAAGGGGATGGACAACAGCACGAAGACGTTGATCCCCCACCATCGGGGCGTCAGCAGAAACCGGTACACACCCTTACGGTACGGGGCAGCCGGGCGGACCCGGCCCGCGGGGTCGGCCGTCAGTCCTTGCGGGCCCGGACGGAGTACATCAGCGGGATCCGAGGCCGGTCCGCCGGATAGCGGAAGTAGCCGTCCCGCCGCTCGAAGCACCCGAACCGCCGGAACAGCGAGACGTCGTGCTCGTGCAGGAACTCGATGCGCAGCCCGGCCGCCGCCAGCGCCGAGACGACCTCGCCGACCGGGTGCTGCCACTCCACGCGCCGGTTGTGGACGAACTCGGTGCCCTCGGCCGCGTACGACCCCGGCCTCTCCTCGATCCAGGCGTCACGGGCGAAGTAGTCGTACGTGATCCGCGAGCCGGTCTCGTCGTCGAGGACGTCGGTGAGCGGGTGGAACTCGGACAGGTACAGGAACCCGCCGGGTGCCACCAGCGAGGCCGCCGTCTCGGCCCAGCGCCCGATGTCGGGCAGCCAGCACAGCGCGCCGACGCCGGTGTAGACGATGTCGTACGACGGGTCCGGAACCGCGGTGGCCGCGTCGTACACGTCCGCCGCGACGAAGGCGGCCCGGTCCTGGCCGAGGCCGAGATCGCGGGCGAGGTCGCGGGCGATGCCGACCGCCGGTTCGGAGAAGTCGAGGCCGACGACGCGGTCGGCGCCGTGCCGGGCCCAGGACAGGGTGTCGAGGCCGATATGGCACTGGAGGTGCAGCAGCGAGCGGCCGGAGACGTCGCCGACCTCGGCGAGTTCGAAGTCGCGCAAGGGGTCCTGGCCGGCGCGGAAGGAGTCGAGGTCGTAGAAGTCGCCCGCGGCGTGCAGCGGGACACGCTCGTCCCAGTGGGCGCGGTTGGCCTCGTGCCAGTCGGCCGGGGCGGGGGAGTACATAGGGGGTGTCTCCTGACCTGCTGGGAAGGGGGACCGGTGGAGGTTATCCACAGGCTGAGGACCTCGCCAGCGAATTGTCGGTGAGGGCGGGCAGTATGGGGCCATGACTGAGAGCAACGGATCCGACGCGCGGGATCAGCGGGACCAGCAGGAGCAAGAGGTACGGGCGGCACAGCAGGAGCGGATGCCGGACTGGGAGAAGCGCTTCCGGGCGCCCCGGGTGTCCCTGCCCGACTGGGCGGAGGACGCGCCGGACCGCTCCCTGTTCGTGTCGAACGCGACGGGGACGTACGAGCTGTACGCCTGGGACCGGAAGACGGGCGAGCAGCGCCAGGTGACGGACCGGCCGAACGGCACGACGGACGGCGTGCTGTCCCCGGACGGCGCCTGGATCTGGTGGTTCGACGACAAGGACGGCGACGAGTTCGGCGTCTGGCGCCGCCAGCCCTTCGCTGGCGGCGCGGACGAGCTCGCCGCCGAGGGCCTGGACGCCTCCTACCCGGCGGGCCTCGCCCTCGGCCGTGACGGGCGTACGGCGGTCATCGGCCGCTCGACCGACGAGGACGGCACGACGATCCACCTGGTCCGCACGGGCGAGGAGCCGGTGGAGATCTACCGCCACCGCGAGTCGGCCGGTGTCGGCGACCTCTCCCACGACGGCTCGCTCATCGCCATCGAGCACACCGAGCACGGCGACGCCATGCACTCCGCCCTGCGCGTCCTGCGCACCGACGGCACCCCGGTCGCCGACCTCGACGACACCGAGGGCGGTACGCGCGAGCTCGGCCTGGAGGTCCTCGGCTTCGCTCCCGTCGACGGCGACACCCGCCTCCTCATCGGCCACCAGCGCCGGGGCCGCTGGGAGCCGCTGGTCTGGGACGTCGCCTCCGGCGAGGAGACGGACCTGGCGCTGGAGCTGCCGGGCGACGTCAGCGCCGAGTGGTACCCGGACGGCACCGGCCTGCTCATCGCGCACAGCTTCGAGGCCCGAAGCGAGCTGTTCCGCTACGACCTGGCGAGCCGCGCCCTGACCGAGATCCCGACCCCTCCCGGCACGGTGTCCGGAGCCACGGCCCGGCCCGACGGCAGCGTGGAGTACCTGTGGTCCTCGGCCGCCGAGCCGTCGGCGGTCCGTTCCACGTCCGGCGGTGTCGTGCTCGACCCGCCCGGCATGAAGTCGCCCGGCTCGGTGCCGGTGGAGGACGTGTGGGTGGAGGGCCCCGGCGGCCGCATCCACGCACTCGTCCAGAAGCCCGAGGGCAGCAGCGGCCCGCTGCCCACGGTCTTCGACATCCACGGCGGCCCGACCTGGCACGACAGCGACTCCTTCGCGGCGGGCCCGGCGGCGTGGGTCGACCACGGCTACGCGGTGATCCGTGTCAACTACCGCGGCTCCACGGGCTACGGCCGTGCCTGGACGGACGCCCTGAAGCACCGCGTGGGCCTCATCGAACTGGAGGACATCGCCGCGGTCCGCGAATGGGCCGTCACCTCCGGCCTCGCGGACCCCGACCGCCTCGTCCTGACCGGCGGTTCCTGGGGCGGCTACCTCACCCTCCTCGGCCTCGGCGTCCAGCCCGACGCGTGGTCCCTGGGCATCGCGGCGGTCCCCGTCGCCGACTACGTCACGGCGTACCACGACGAGATGGAAGCGCTGAAGGCGATGGACCGCACGCTCCTCGGCGGCACCCCCGAGGAGGTCCCCGACCGCTTCGAGGCCTCCTCTCCCCTCACCTACGTCGACCGGGTCAAGGCCCCGGTCTACATCTCGGCCGGCGTCAACGACCCGCGCTGCCCGATCCGCCAGATCGAGAACTACGTCAAGCGCCTGGAGGCGAGGGGCGCGGTCCACGAGGTGTACCGCTACGACGCCGGGCACGGCTCACTGGTGGTGGACGAACGGATCAAGCAGGTGAGGCTGGAACTGGAGTTCGCGGAGAGGCACCTGAAGAAGTAACCGCGCCGCCCGCCGTGCGTAGCCGTCCCAGCCCGCGGGCAGTCGTGCCGCTGGGGCGGCACGGGTGGGCGCGGGCGGCACCCCGCTGCGCCGGGTTGCGCCACGCCCCGGCTCCAGCCCCGACGCCGAGCACCTCATAACGCCGGGCTGCGCAACTCCGCGCCTCGCCCACCGCTCGGCGATCACGCCCCCGCCCGCTCCCGCCGCCTCCGCCCCAGCAACTCCGCCAACCCCCGCCGCGTAGCCGCCAGCACCACCCGATCACCGGCCCCCAGCACATACGTAGGAGGCAGATCCCACACCAGCCCCGAAGCCGGCGCCCCTTCCTCCTCCGGACTCTCACCCTCGCCCCGCCGCCCCCCAGGAGGTGCCGTGTTGAGCGCCAGCACCCGCCAGGCCCCCGCCCGGAACGCCTGCCCCACCGTCCGCCCCTCCAACTGCGGATGCCCGGCCACATCCACCTCCGCGAACAGCAACACCCGCCGCTCGACCGGAATCGCCCCCAGAATCTGCCGCCCCATCATCGCCCCGGCGAACGCGGGCGCGGCCAGATGGGACACACTCCGGCTCCGCGTGAGGGCGAAGGGATGCGCGGCCCGCAGCGTCCGGTACACCGCGGTCGCGAAGTCGTCGTCGTACAGCCGCAGCACGACCCGCAGATCGGGCCGCACGGACCGGGCGTACAGCGCGGCCTCCAGATTCGTCGTGTCCGCACTGGTCAACGCCAGCAGCGCATGCGCCCGATGGATCTTCGCGGCCTCCAGCACCCCCTCCTGCGTGACGTCCCCGAGCACCACCGGCACCCGCAGCCGCCGCGCCGTGGCCATCCCCCTGGCCTCCGGATCGGACTCGACGCACACCACGGGAATGTGCAGTTCCCGCAGCCGCGTCAGCACCCGCGTGCCGATCTTGCCGAGCCCGAGCAGCACCACATGCCCGCCGAGCCCCCGTGGCGGCTTCCGCAGCGCCGACGCGCTGCGGAACGTGCCCAGTGCCTCCAGCACCGCGGCCAGCAGCACCGGCAGCAGCAGCAACCCGACCAGCCCGGACAGCAGTTGCAGCACCTGCCGCCCGGTCGACTTGTGGTACGCGGGATCGTTGATGCCGAACAGGTCGAGGAGCGTGACGTACGTGGCGTACAGCGGATGCTCCCCGGTCACGAACATCAACGCGACGGCGAGCGCGAGCACACACCCCACGAGACCGGCCAGCGACCACCGCAGCCGGCGTGAGAACAGCGAGGCGAACGGCGGCACACCGCCCCGCCCGGTCGGCAGGGACGGCCCGGAGTACGACACCTGCTCCAGGACGACGGTCCCGCGCCCGGTCGCCGACGCCACCGCCGTCTCGTCCGGCAGCAGTTGCGGCCCCTGCTCCCCGCTGCCCTCCGAACCGTCCGCCCGGCCGGGTCGTTGCTGGTCGCGGACAGCAGCGCCAGGGTGCGACAGCCGGGGTCGGCCACCTCGCCCGGCCGCGGCGGCTGGCGCTCCACGGCACGCAGGACGAGCCCTTCGGTCTGGACGACCTTGCTGGTGCCGACGAGGGCGGTCGCGGCCAGCGCGGGAGCGGCCGTGTCGGCGTCGGACAGCACGGTCGTCGACGCGTCCAGTCCACCGCCCGTGCCCGGCCCCGTGCCGGAGGCCACCGCCGCCGTCTGGTCGAGCAGTTCCTCGATGTGCTGGCCCAACCGCCGGTTGTACAGCCGCAGTACGAGCCTGAGGCGGGGGTTGAGCCG
>KE354197.1 GCA_000415505.1 Streptomyces afghaniensis 772 | reverse complement strand
CCTGGGCGCCTCGCGCCGCAGTTCGCGCAGGACCTGCAGGCCGTCGAGGTCGGGCAGCCATCCAGTCCAGGACCGCCGCGTCGGCCGGAAGTCACGGGCCGTCGCGAGCGCGCGACCCCGTCGGCGGCCGTCCGCACCTGCCAGCCCTCGCCGGTCAATACGCCGGCCAGCACGTCGGTGACGTCGGGTTCGTCGTCGACGACCAGGACCCGCACCGGTGCCCCGTCGGGGCGGTGCAGGAGAGATTTCGTTCGCCGCTCGTCCATGGTCGGTCCAGCATCCCCCAGCCCGGCGCTGCCGTGAGGGGCGGGACCTCTGAGTTTCCTCTGAATCGCCGCTGAGGCGGGCTGCCGTGGGCTGTTTCAGAAGGTACGCAGAGGTTGGGCCGTGAGGCTGGCCGCCCATCGCCGGAGCGTGCTCATCCGCAGGGATCCTCATGACCACCACGTTCACGTCCACCACCTATGCGAGCCGCGGCATGCGTCACCGGCGGCCGCGCCGCAGCATCGTGCCGTTCCTGGCGCAGCTGGTGATCTGGACCGGTGCCGCCGGGGTGCTGGCCCTGTGGTGGAGCGACACGACCTCCGTGATCGGCCCGGCGGGCTGGCTCACCGGCGCGGGGCGCATCACCGGGCTGCTGGCCGGCTACGCCTGCGCGGTCCTGCTGGCGCTGATGGCCCGCATCCCGCTCCTGGACCACACGGTGGGCACCGACCGCCTCGCCCGCTGGCACGCCCTGGGCGGGCGCTGCACCATCTCGCTCACCCTCGCCCACACCCTGCTGATCATCTGGGGCTACTCCCTGACCTCCCACACGAACGTGGTCAGCCAGACCTCCACGCTCGTGCTGCACTACCCGGACCTGCTCAAGGGCACCGCCGGCTTTCTGCTGTTCCTCGCCACCGGCGTCCTCTCGGCCCGCGCCGCTCGCCGGAAGATCAGCTACGAGACCTGGCACTACCTGCACTTCGCCACCTACCTCGCCATCTTCCTCACCTACGGACACCAGCTCTCCAACGGCGCGGACTTCGTCGGCAACCGACTCGCCCAGGCGGCCTGGTACACGCTCTTCCTCGGCGTCGCAGCGCTGGTGGCCTGGCACCGGTTCGCCGTCCCCCTACGGCGCGGACTGCGCCACCGTTTGCGGGTCACGGCGGTGCATCCCGAGGCGCCGGGCGTGGTCTCCGTCCACCTCGGCGGCGAGCACCTTGACGAGCTGGGGGGTGAGCCGGGGCAGTTCCTGCGCTGGCGCTTTCTCGCCCGCGGACTCTGGTGGACCGCCAACCCCTACTCCCTTTCCGCCCCCGCCCAAACCGGTCGGCTACGGATCACAGTGAAGACGGCCGGCGGGCACAGCGGCGCACTCGCCCGGCTGGCTCCCGGCACCCGCGTATGGGCCGAGGGCCCCTACGGCGGCTTCACCGCGCACCGCCGCACCGCCCCCAAGGTCCTGCTCCTGGCCGGCGGCGTCGGCATCACCCCCCTGCGGGCACTGTTCGAGACACTGCCGGGACAGGTCACGCTCATCTACCGGGCCCGCCGCCCCGAGGACCTCGCCCTGCGCGGCGAGATCGACGCGATCGCCGCCCACCGCCGCGCCGCCGTCCACTACATCGTCGACGAGCCGGCCGGGTACTCCTCGCCGCTAACCGCTTCGGGCCTGAGCAGCCTGGTGCCGGACCTGGCCGCGCACGACGTGTACCTCTGCGGCCCGCCTGGCATGGCCGAGGCCGCGATAAGTGCCCTGCGGGAGGCAGGCGTACCGGGCCGCCGCATCCACCACGAGTCGTTCGCGTTCTGAGGGAGAACCGCCATGCGACGAGCCGTCCTCGCCACCACCGGGATCAGCGCCCTGATCGTCACGCTGCTCGCTCTCAAACCGCACCAGCCCCCCGCCCTAGCCGCCGTCCCGCCACGTTCCCCCCTGGCATCCTCCTCGCCGCACACTCCCGGGAGTACCCCGTCGGGCAAGCCCAGCGGGACGGGCACGTACACCGGAGATCCCATCGACACCCAGTACGGGACCGTGCAGGTGGCCGCCACCCTCACCCACGGCAGACTCACCGCCGTCCGGGTACTCCGGGCACCGGACCAGAACGGCCGGGACCAGCAGATCGCCTCCTACGCCCTGCCCCGACTGACCCAGGAAGCCATAGGTGCCCAAAGCGCCCACATCGACGCCATCTCCGGCGCCAGCTACACCAGCCAGGGCTACATCCAGTCCCTGCAGAGCGCACTGGACCAAGCCCATGCCTGACACCACAACCCGCCTGCACCACCTCGAACACGTGATGGGCACCGTCTTCTCCTTCGACATCCGCGACCAGCCCACCCCGGCCATCCACCGCGCGCTCGCCCACGCCGTCCGTGCTCTGCACACGGTGGACGCGGTGTTCTCCACCTACCGCCCAGACAGCGCCATCAGCCGGCTCGGCCGCGGCGAAATCCGCCCCGCCGACTGCCCGCCGGAGGTCCACGAAGTGCTGTCGCTGTGCGCCCACGCCACGCACGCCAGCGACGGCTGGTTCAGCATCACCCCCGACGGCTCCCTCGACCCCGCCGGCCTCGTCAAGGGCTGGGCCACCGAAACCGCATCCCAGCTGCTGCATGAAGCCGGCGCCCGCAACACGTGCGTCAACGGCGGCGGCGACCTCCAACTGCGCGGCCAGGCGGCCCCCGGCGCCCCGTGGCGCATCGGCATCGCCCACCCGCTGCGCCCCGGCGAGCTCGCCACGGTCATCACCACCGAGGGGGACCTGACCATCGCCACCTCAGGAACCGCCGAACGCGGCGCCCACATCCTCAATCCCCACCACGGCACACCCGCCACGGCGCTCACCTCCATCACCGTCACCGGCCCCCGGCTGACCATGACGGACGCCTACGCCACCGCCGCGTTCGCCCGGGGCGACAGCTCCCGGGACTGGCTCGAATCGCTGCAGGGATACGAGGCGCTCGCCCTCAAACCCGACGGCCAGACATGGCGCACAAGCGGATTCACCGTCCATGGACGATGACGCGGGTTACGGGCCACCTCATGCCTTTGAGCAACGCGCGCCCCCTCACGGCCGCGGCCGGCTGAGTCGCCCGAGCCGCGCCTGCCCCCTCCAGCCTTGAACGCCCACCTCGAAGGAGCCCCCGTGGGACCCCATCTCATCAACGGCATCCCCGCGCACGTCCTGTTCGTCCACGTCGTCGTGGTCCTGGTGCCCCTCACCGCACTCTGCCTGATCCTGTGTGCCGCCTGGCCGTCGGCAATGCGCCGATTCGGTATCGCACTGCCGATCCTCGCCCTGGTATCCCTGGTGAGCGTGCCACTGACGACACAGGCCGGCGAGTGGCTGGAACGACACGTGGACAGCAACGCTCTGGTGCGCAAGCACACCGAGCTCGGTGACCAACTGCTCCCCTGGGCGGTGGCCTTGTTCGTGCTGGCCACCGCCGTGTGGTGGACGTATCGTCGCGCCGCCGCCCGCACCCCCGAGGCGGTGGAATCCACAGGCAGGGCCGTGGCAACGGTGCACCTTCCGCTGCGCGTGGCCGCCGCCACACTGTCGCTCGTCATCGGCGTGGGCGCGGGCATACAGGTCTACCGAATCGGGGATTCCGGCGCCAAAGCCGCCTGGCACGACGCCTACTCGGTCAATCCCCAGCAGGAGCGCGACTGACCCGCGCCTGCCCAGACGCGCTCGCGGCCGAATGGGTAATGCGTAGTCAAGACATCGATGAGCCATACGGCATCGAGTCGACGCCGAAGTGCTCGCAGCGCATGCGCAGGGGTCCTTGCGCGCTGCAGAGTCAATAGTCGGGTGCGGTCGTTGTAGTAGGTTGCAGGCCGGGTCAGGGTGATCTCGATCGCGTGGTGCGCGGTCACGGGTGCGTCGCCTTCCTGCTCCGGCCGGCAGGCCCTTGGCGCCGGGTGAACGTCGGGCGCCGGGTGTTGATGTACTCGTGGTGGATAAGGGGTCGAAGGGCTCCCACTCGGTTACCGCCACGTCGGCGGCTGTGGGAATGGCAGCGTGCTCGGGGCAGCGTTGGGCCCTCCAACGCAGTTGCTCGGCATAGGGCAGGCCGGTGACTCCGTAGACGGCCATGACTGCTCCAGGCAGAGGAAGCTGACCATGCCTTGTGGCGACGGGCACGAGAGTCCAGACACCTCCCTGGGTCTCGGGCGTGAGCAGGCGACTTGTGCAGCGGTGGCGGCGCCGGGTCTGGGCGACGCACTGGATCTCGTCCACCGGGCGGTTGGCGAGGTAACGGCTGTACAAGAGTTGGGCGACAGGACGGGCCGGCCGACAGGTGGCCATCGGTGCGGCTTCCGTGTTCGGCAGGGTGGAAGGAGGAACGAATGGGCCGCTGTCGATCAGGCGGCGGGTGTTGACCGCCAAAGCGCGCCTCAGCGCTGCCAATTCGGGTACGGCCGGAAGAGCGTGACGGGCAGGGCACAGCATGACCTGCGGGAGGCGGCACCAGCCACTGCCGTCGCCCGCCGGGCGAGCGACGCCGCGGCTGACGTGCCATTGTCAGGTAGCGGGCACCCTCTCGGCAGGCAGCTCGTGAGGGTGCAGGCGGATGGATAGCTCGTTGGTGCGGTGGTACCACTCGATTCGCAGGCCCGGCAGCGGTCACTTTGACCGCAACGCAGTAGACGACCGGCGCTCTCGTGGCTTAGGGCGCGCACCGGGAGGAGTCAATTGATCATGGTGCCAACTATCCCTCTTTTGTGCCAACTAAAATCCTCGTCACACTCGGTCAGCGCCGGACCCGCGGCATCCCCAGCCCGATCCACGAGATGATCTCCCGCTGGATCTCGTTGTTGCCGCCGCCGAAGGTGAAGATGACCGCCGAACGGTAGCCGCGTTCCAGCTCGCCGTGCAGGACCGCGCCCGCCGAGCCCTCCTTCAGCGCGCCGGGGGCGGCGACGATCTCCATGAGCCAGGCGTAGGCGTCGCGCCGGGCCTCGGAGCCGTAAACCTTGACGGCGGAGGCGTCCTGCGGGGTGAGGGTGCCGTCCTGGACGGCACCGACCATCCGCCAGTTGAGCAGCTTCAGCGCGTCCAGCCGGGTGTGCGTCCGGGCCAGGAGGCGGCGTACCCAGGGCAGGTCGGCGACGCGGCGGCCGTCGGCGAGCTTGGTCTCCATCGCCCAGCGCTGCACGTCGTGCAGGGCGCGGATCGCCATGGTGCCGTGGGCGGCCAGCGTCACGCGTTCGTGGTTGAGCTGGTTGGTGATCAGCCGCCAGCCCTGGTTCTCGGCGCCGACCCGGTGGGAGACGGGGACGCGGACGTTCTCGTAGTAGCTGGCCGTGGTGTCGTGCGAGGCGAGGGTGTTGATGAGGGTGCACGAGTAGCCGGGGCCGGTGGTCGGCATCAGGAGCATGGTGATGCCCTTGTGCGGCGGGGCGGCGGGATCCGTACGGACCGCCAGCCACACCCAGTCCGCCGTGTCGCCGTTGGTCGTCCAGATCTTCTGGCCGTTGACGACGTACTCGTCGCCCTCCCGGACCGCCCGGGTCCGCAGGGACGCGAGGTCGGTGCCCGCGTCGGGCTCGCTGTAGCCGATGGCGAAGTCGATCTCGCCGGAGAGGATCCTCGGCAGGAAGTAGGCCTTCTGTTCCTCGGTGCCGTACTGCATGATCGTCGGACCGACGGTGTTCAGCGCCATGAGGGGCAGCGGGACGCCGGCCTGGGCGGCCTCGTCGAAGAAGATGAACTGCTCCATCGCGGTCAGGCCGCGACCGCCGTACTCCTCGGGCCAGCCCACGCCGAGCCAGCCGTCCGCGCCGAGCCGCCGGATGGTCTCGCGGTAGAACCGCTTCTGGGCGGCCGGGTCGCCGTGCCGGGCGTACGCGTGGTCCGGGACCAGTTCGGCGAAGTAGGCGCGCAGTTCGGTGCGCAGCCGCTGCTGCTCGGGCGTGTATTCGAGGTGCACGGCGCCTCCAGGCTCCCAAGGCCGGTCCTGTCGGCGCACACCGTAGAACGTGTTTCAGAAATTGGGAATGGCGGGCGACGGGGAACATCCCCGGTCCAGCCCGCGGAAAGCCTCCTCAGTTCAGCGTCGCGAGGAAGTCCGTGCACGCCCGCGCGCACGCACGGCACGCCGCCGCCGAGTCCTCCGCCCCCGCCTGCCGGTCGAAGACGTGCGCGGCCTCCAGGCACACGGTCCGGCACCACTCCACCTGGACGCGGATGGTCGACTCGTCCACCTGGTTCTGCTCGGACAGCACACGGCAGGTCGCGTCGCAGACCTCCGCGCACATGATGCCTTTGCGTCGTACGAGTTCCTGGTTCTCGGTGCCGTCGGGGTCCACGAGGCTCGCGCGCAACGCGCACGCCCGGGCGCACTCGGTGCACGCCTGGGCACAGGCGAAGCGGTCCTCCAGGAACCGGAACAGCTCCTGCTGGGATGTCGTCACACCGCGCGGGTAGCCCCACCGATGCCGGTCAAACCCGGTGTCGCCCAGGGTTCCGTACGGTTTTCCGGCCCTGTCGGCCGGGCACCCGGCAGGCCCGGGAACGACGACGCACGGAGGTGAGTCACATGCCCGGGCGACAGGAACTTCCGTCGACCCTGGAGCGGTCCGCCAAGGAGGCGCAGCGCACCTGGATCAAGGCGCACGACTCGGCCGTGGAGCAGTACGGCGAGGGCGAGCGCGCGCACCGCGTGGCCTTCGGGGCGCTGAAGCACACCCATGAGAAGGTCGGCGACCACTGGGAGCGCAAGGAGGGCGGCCGCAAGGCCCCGTCGGACCCGCGCTCGGCCCGGCCCCGGCAGCAGGGCGGCCGCAGCGGCGAGGGCGTCGACGAGCGTGCCTCGAAGGAGCACCTGTACGACCTCGCGAAGCGACTGGGGGTCGAGGGGCGGTCGCGCATGTCGAAGGCGGAGCTGCTGGACGCCGTCCGCAGGGAGAACCGCTCGCGGACCAGGTCCTCGCAACCGTCCTCGCGGTCGTCCGCACGGTCCTCCTCGGCGTCCAGGTGAGCCGGTTCATGGTGAGGACCAGGGGTACTCGCGCGCCATGACTAGCGCATGGATGGAGATGGCCGCGGGCCGTGGCGCCCTCGGCATCGGGCTGATCGTGGCGGGTGTGGTGGTCGTGGCCCTGCTGCTGGGGGCCTTCGTCCTCGGCGTGCGCGTCAAGCGCAGGGAGCTGCCCACGCCGCGGCCCGACGAGCAGCCGCGACTGCCCGACGGCGGCCCGGTCCGTGAGACGAGTGAGCGCCGGGAGCCCGACGAGGTGCCCAGAAGCCAGGACCGTCTGACGCCGCACGAGCTGAAGACGCACGGCAACCAGAGCGACCGGAGGAGCGCGACCCAGGAGCGTCCCCGCTGGAACGAGGGCAGCAGCGGCTCGTTCGGCAGCGGCGGCCCGGGCGGCCGCTGAGCCCCCTCCCCGCGGCACTCCGCTCCGTACCCCACGTACGTGAACACGCCGTACATGCCGTACACGTCGTACACAGGGAAGTGAGAACCATGGCCGATCCCGCCCGCGACACCCTCCCGCTGCCGGACTACGACCATCTGCCGATCGGCGGCCTGGAGAGCCGTGTGCGGTCGCTGTCCGCGGACGAGGTGGAGGAACTGCTGGCGTACGAGCGGTCGCACGCCGACCGGCTGCCGGTGACCGAGCTGCTGGGGTCCCGCCTCGAGCAGCTGCGCGAGGGCGCGGAGCCGACGTCCGGCGATCCGGGCGCCCTGCGTCCCGAGACCGGCGAGGGGCACGGAGGCTCTCCGGTGTCACCCGCCACGTCCCCGCAGCCGTTCAGCCCGCCGCCGCACGGCACGCCCGACCAGCGGGGCAAGCCGAAGGGTGACCGCACGTAGGCGTCACCGCCGGACAGAGCCGACCGAAGGGCCCGTGCCTGTGCACGGGCCCTTTTTCGCGCGCACCGCTCAGGGTGAGGTGGATCACAGCAGGCAAGTGCAGCGTGGCGTGGGGTCCAGCGTCTTTCCAGTGGTGCAGGGGGTCACTGAGACGCGGGACGGTGGGGATGGAGCAGGTTCGGGCGGACGGCTTCGACGAGTTCGTGGCCGCCCGTTGGTCGGCGCTGCTCCATGTCGCGCGGCTGCTGACGGGCGGCGACCGGCAGCGGGCCGAGGACCTGGTGCAGGAAGCGCTGGTGAAGCTGTGGTTCGCCTGGCCGAAGGTCGCCGAGCAGGCGCCGGAGGCGTACGTCCGCACGGTGCTGGTGCGGATGGCGGCGCGCTCGGCGAAGCGGCGCTGGTGGGGTGAGCGCCCGGTGGATCAGCTGCCCGACCGGGCCGATCCGGGCGATGTGTCGTCCACCGTGGCGGAACGCTCGCGGCTGGAGGGCGCGTTGGCCCTGCTGACTCCCAAGCAGCGGGCCGCGGTGGTGCTGCGTTACTACGAGGACCTCCCCGAGGCCCAGGTCGCCGAGGCGCTGGGCTGTCCGGTGGGCACGGCACGGTCCCACGCGTCACGCGGAGTCGCACGGCTCCGCCAGATCCTGTCCGACGCCGTCAGGCCTGTGGGGTGAAGGGAGAAGCGATGGACGACTTCGAGCGGGACCTGTCGCGGCTGATGCGCGACACCCAGCAGCACACCCCCTACGAGCCCGAACATCGGCAGCGGCTGCACGCCGGCATCCGTTCCCGCCGCAGGTCGCGGCTGCTGTGGAAGGCGGGCGGCTCCGCCGTGGCGGTGGCCGGGCTCAGCGTCGGGCTCGCCCTGCTGCCGAGCATGCTCACCAGGGCCCAGCCCGCCGATCACCGGCCACAGCCCGCGACGAGCCCGACTCCCTCGCAGGACGGCGGGCCCACCTCCGACTCCCCGGACCCCAGTGCGACTCCTACCGAGCCGGAGTCGTCCCCGCCGGCGACCACGACCGGCGGCAGCACGCCTCCCGGGGGCCCGAGCACGACGATCAGCCCCACGCCGACCGCCACGGCCTCCGAGAGCCGGACCACCTCGGCGTCCCCCACGCCGCCCCCTTCCCCGACGCCCACGACGGCTCCGCCGTCCGCCCTGGAGGAGACGCAGGAGCCTTCCGCATCGGCCACCGAGTAGCCGCCTGAGCGGCCCTTCCCGTCAGGGGCGTCAACCCTCCTGACCCCGTCACCGCCCCGAACACCGCCCCGGGCGCCTTCCGCCTGCCCGGAACCGGCGCCCGTGCACGTCCGGCGCCAGAAAGAGACCGTGAAGCAGCCATGAGAACCGTACGGCGGCCGGCCCTGGCCGACCGCCCGACCACCGAGCTGTCCGCGTTGCCGCGCCGGGCGCCCTTGCCCGCGCACCACCCGGATCCCGTCCTCGACGTCGTCGTCCCCGTGTTCAACGAGGAGAACGACCTGGAGCCCTGCGTCCGGCGCCTGCACGTGCATCTCGCCGAGACCTTCCCCTACTCCTTCCGGATCACCATCGCCGACAACGCCAGCACCGACCGGACCCCGCTCATCGCGGCGCGGCTGGCCGCGGAGCTGCCCGGCACGGACTGGATCCGGCTGGCCGAGAAGGGGCGCGGCCGTGCGCTGCACACCGCCTGGTCACGCTCGGGCGCCCCCGTGCTGGCGTATCTCGACGTGGACCTGTCCACGGACCTCGCGGCGCTGCTGCCGCTGGTCGCGCCGCTGATCTCCGGCCACTCGGACATCGCCATCGGCACCCGGCTGGCGCGCGGTTCGCGGGTGGTGCGCGGACCGAAGCGGGAGATCATCTCCCGCTGCTACAACGGTCTGCTGCGCGGCACGCTCGCCGTGGGGTTCTCCGACGCGCAGTGCGGGTTCAAGGCGGTGCGGCGGGACGTCGCCGAGCGGCTGCTCCCGCTGGTGGAGGACCGCGAGTGGTTCTTCGACACCGAGTTGCTGGTCATCGCCGAGCGCGCGGGGCTGCGGATCCACGAGGTGCCGGTGGACTGGGTGGACGACCCGGACAGCCGGGTGCACATCCTGTCCACGGCCCTGGCCGACCTGCGCGGCATGGCCAGGCTCGGGCGTGCGCTGGCGTGCGGTCGGCTGCCGCTGTCCGCGCTCCGCCGCAGCGGCGGTGACCTCGCCGGGGAGCTGCCGGCGGGCCTGGCCCGGCAGGCGGTGCGCTTCGCCGCGGTCGGGGTCGCCAGCACCCTGTGCTACCTGCTGCTCTACACGGCCCTCCGGCCGCCGACGGGGGCGCAGGCCGCCAACGCGCTGGCCCTGCTGGCCAGTGCGGTCGCCAACACCGCAGCCAACCGGCGGCTCACCTTCGGGGTGCGGGGGCGCTGCGGCGCGCTGCGGCACCACCTCAAGGGGCTCGCGGCCTTCCTGGTCGGGCTGGCGCTGACCAGCGGTTCGCTGGCGGCCCTCCACCACGCCGCCCCCGGGGCCGGCCACCGGGTCGAACTCGTGACGCTCGTCGCCGCCAACCTGGCCGCGACGCTGCTGCGCTTCCTCCTCTTCCGGGCCTGGGTGTTCCCCGCCCGCCACGACGCCCGTCCCACTCCCCGTACGACAGGATCCTCATGAGCACCGTCGAGCTGCGTCGACCGCCGTCCGGCCTCGACGACGCCCACGAAGTCCCCGGCGGCTCCCGGGAGTTCCGCCGACGGCTGCGCGGGGCCGCCGTGCGCTACGGGCCCGTGCTGCTGACGTACGGCGTGCTGAAGCTGGCCGGCTTCGCCGTCTTCATGTACCTACTGGACTCCGCGGGCGACTTCCGGAAGAAGAACCCGCGTTTCGGCGGCGGTGAACACGCCTGGGATGTCCTGGCCAGCTGGGACGGCTGGTGGTACCAGCAGATCGCCCAGCACGGGTACGACCCCGCGCTGAAACCGGTCCCGGGCGCGACGGGCCTGATCACGCTGGAGGGCAACTCGGCGGCGTTCTTCCCGCTGTACCCGACGCTGATGCGGCTGGTCTCGGAGGGCACCGGACTCGGTCTGTACGGCGCCGGCATGACGGTCTCGGTCGTCGCGTCGTTCGTCGCCGCCCTCGGCATCTACGCCGTGACGCATCGGCTGGGCGGTCACCGGGCCGGGCTGGCCGCGGCCGGACTGTGGGCCGTCTGGCCCGGTTCGGGCACCGAGTGGTCGGGCTACTCGGAGTCCCTCTACACGGCACTCGCCGCATGGGCCTGTCACGCCGTCATGTCCCGCCGCTGGCTCACCGCCGGGCTGCTGACCTGCGCGGCCGGGCTGTGCCGGCCCACCGCCGCCGCGCTGGTCGCCGCCCTCGCGGTCGCCGCGCTGCTGTCCCTGCGCCGACGGGAGGACGGGGTCCGGCGTCCGCTGGGCGCCGTGGCGATCGCGCCGCTGGGTCTCTTCGGCTACCTGGCGTGGGTCAACTACCGCATGGGCGACATCAATGGCTACTCCAAGCTCCAGGACGGCGCCTGGGCCCACAAGTTCGACTGGGGAGTCCACTCGTTCAACGTGCTGACGTCCATCCCGGTCGGGCACTTCGACTATCTCTTCGCTACGCCCTTCCTGGACGTCATCGGTGTCTGCGTGGTGCTGACGGCGCCGGTGCTGACCGTGCTGCTACTGCGTCTGAGACCGCCCGCCGTGCTCGTCGTCTACACGGTCCTCTCGTACCTCATGGTGATGGCCACCCAGCAGATCTTCGGCAACGTCTCGCGCTATCTGCTCCCGCTCTTCCCGCTGTTCGTCCCGCTCGCCCTCGCCCTGCGCCGGCTCAGGTGGCCGTCCCTGGTCGCCGTGCTCGGCACGGCCGCGCTGGCCTCCGGGTCGTACGGGGGGTATGTGCTGTTCGAACTCGGGGTGCCGTAAAGAGCGTCGGGCGGCTCATGAGATGCCCCCGAAACATTCCCTTCACGCAGGAAGTATTTAGGGGTAACGCCCGCTGCCTACCGTGCCTGCCTTGTCAGTCCCCAACCCGCAGCAAGGAGGCGTGGCATGAGTACCGAGCCACGACTGGCCGAGGTCGCCGAGCCGGAACCCGCACAGAAGGCGGCACCGGGCGCCGACCAGGCCGTCAAGGAGACCCTCGAGGACTACACGCTCCGCTTCGCGCCGCGCAGTTACCGGCGCTGGACCCCGATGGTGGTGGCGACGACCGCGCTCGGCGGCATCGCCTACATGGCCGACTTCTCCATCGGCGCCGGCATCGGTCTGGCCCACGGGACGGGCAACGCGCTGCTCGCGATCGCCGTCGCCGCCGTCGTCATCTTCGTGACCGGTTTTCCGCTGGCCTACTACGGGGCCCGCTACAACATCGACCTGGACCTGATCACGCGGGGCTCCGGCTTCGGTTACTTCGGGTCGGTGCTCACCAGCGTCATCTTCGCCAGCTTCACCTTCATCTTCTTCGCCCTCGAGGGCTCGATCATGGCCCAGGGCCTGAAGCTGGGCCTCGGACTGCCGCTGTGGCTGGGCTACTTGGTGTCCACGCTCATGGTGATCCCCCTGGTCATCTACGGCATGACGGCGCTGAGCAAGCTCCAGGTGTGGACCACCCCGATCTGGCTGCTGCTGATGGTCGGTCCGCTGGTCTACCTGGTCGCCACCGACCCGGGGACCGTCGACCGTTTCCTCGCCTACGCGGGCACGGACGGGGACGGCGGCGTCAACACCGCCTCCGTGCTGCTGGGCGCGGGCGTGTGTCTGTCGCTCATCGCGCAGATCGGCGAGCAGATCGACTACCTCCGCTTCATGCCGCCCAAGACGGAGGCCAACAAGCGGAGTTGGTGGACGGCCGTGGTGATGGCCGGCCCCGGCTGGGTGGTGCTGGGCGCGCTGAAGCAGGCCATCGGGGTGTTCCTCGCGGTCTACATCATCGCCGAGGTCGGTCCCACCGCCGCACCCGAGCCGATCCAGCAGTTCAAGCACGCCTTCGACGCGATGATGCCGTCCTGGCTCGTCCTCCCGCTGGCCGTGGCCCTGGTCGTGATCAGCCAGATCAAAATCAACGTGACGAACGCGTACTCCGGCTCCCTCGCCTGGACCAACTCCTTCACCCGGGTCACGAGGCGCTACCCGGGCCGGATGGTCTTCGTCCTGGTCAACCTGGGCTTCGCGCTCGCCCTGATGGAGGCCGACATGTTCAGCTTCCTCAACAGCATCCTGGGCTTCTACTCGAACTGCGCGATCGCCTGGGTGGTCACCGTGGCCACCGACATCGGCATCAACAAGTACGTACTGAAGCTGTCCCCGCACGCCCCCGAGTTCCGCCGCGGCATGCTCTACGCCGTCAACCCGGTCGGGGTCGTGTCCTTCGTCGCCGCCTCCGCTCTGTCCATCGCCATGTACTTCCACGCGCTGGGCGACACGCTCCAGCCGTACTCCCCCGTCGCCGCGGCCGTCATCGCGTTCGTCCTCACCCCGCTGATGGCCGTGGTCACCAAGGGCAGGTACTACCTGCGCCGCACCGACGACGGCATCGCCGAGCCGCTCCTCGACGAGGACGGCAACCCCAGCGCCAGCACCTACGAGTGCCACGTGTGCCGGCAGCGGTTCGAGCGGCCGGACGTGGCCGCCTGCCGGACGCACGACGCCGTCGTCTGCTCGCTCTGCCTGAGCACCGACAAGGTCGGCGACCACGTCCTGCCGGAGGCACCCGCCGTCGTATGACACTCAGGGGGGCGGAGGCCATGAGGCGCTTCCGCCCCTTCGGCACGTACCAAGTCGGTCTCGGACTCCCTTGGCCACCACCCGCGAAGGGGCGGCCCCGCGCACCGGGCGGCATACTGATCTTGCGTTGCGCAGTGATGCGGGCCGATGGTCGGAGAGGAGACGACGGGACGTGACCACCGAAGGGCCGGGCGGCGGACGGGGAACGCCCGACGAGCCGGACGGCACTCCCCCGATCCCGGACGACGTGTGGCTGAGGTTCCTCACGGACAGCGAGCACGCCATACGCGCCTCCGCGCCCAGGGAGCCCTCCGCGCAGGAGCGGGCGGCGGGACTGCGGCTCCAACCCCCCTACGCCGTCGGTGACCTGTGGCAGCCGGAGGACCTGTGGGTCCGCGTGGCCTGGCGTGACCTGGACCGCCGTGCCAAGGTCCGGCGCGTGGGACGGGTCGTCGCCACCGCCGCCGCAGTGGCTCTGGCGCTGGGAGCCTGGTCCCAGTTGTCCACCGGCGCGGGCGCGGATCCCCGGCCGGGAACGGGCACCGTGCGGCAGGTGGAGGGAGCGACCGCGCGGCTGCCCACGGCCACTCCCTTCCCGTCCGGATCGCCCGCCCCGGCACCCCCCAGGTAGCACACACAGGACGGGTACGGTCCCGCACGGCCGCCTACGATGAGCTCACAGACCAAATTTGGGCGCTCGTCCGGGCGCGGCCCCCGCAGGCGAGTCATCAGGGACGCGCACGCCGACGAAAGGGGGACAGACATGAGCGCGCCACGCCTCAGCAGTACGCCGTTGCCGGGCATAGGTGTCCGCTACGACCTGACGACCCGGGACAGCCGCCGCCTGTCCGTGGTCGCCCACCGCGACGGCCACCGGACGATCAGCGCCTACCGCAACGACGACCCGGACGCCTGCGACCTGTCGGTACGTCTGACGGCGGAGGAGGCGGCGACGCTCATCGACGCGCTGATGCCCGCGCACCACACGCCGAACCTGCTGTCCACCACCGACCTGGGGCTCGTCGCCGAGCGGATCGAACTGTCCGGCACCTCGCACTGGAACGGCCGGCTCCTGGGCGAGTCCCGGATCCGCACCGATACCGGCGCGTCCATCGTGGCGGTGCTGCGCAGGGCCGAGGCGATCCCCTCCCCCACGCCGGACTTCCGGCTCGCCGGCGGTGACACGCTCATCGTCATCGGGACCCGCGAGGGCGTGGAGGCTGCCGCCGCGATACTCGGGCGGGAGTGACCCGCCATGCACTCCTCCGCGGTGTTCCTGATCGAGTTCGGCTGCCTCATCCTCGGGCTCGGGCTGCTCGGCCGCCTCGCCGGGCGCTTCAGCTTCTCGCCGATCCCTCTCTACCTGCTGGCCGGGCTGGCCTTCGGCGAGGGCGGACTGCTGCCGATGGTCGCCAGCGAGGACTTCGTCGCCATCGGCGCCGAGATCGGTGTCATCCTGCTGCTGCTCATGCTGGGCCTGGAGTACACGGCCACCGACCTCGTCTCCAACCTCAGGACCCACTACCCGGCCGGGATCGTCGACGCCGTCCTCAACGCCCTGCCCGGAGCAGTGCTCGCCCTGCTGCTCGGCTGGGGCCCCGTCGCGGCCGTCGTGCTGGCCGGGGTCACCTGGGTCTCCTCCTCCGGCGTCATCGCCAGGGTCCTCGGCGAACTGGGGCGGCTCGGCAACCGCGAGACCCCGGCCATCCTGAGCATCCTGGTCCTCGAGGACCTCTCCATGGCGGTCTACCTGCCGATCGTCACCGCCCTGCTGGCCGGAGTGGGTCTGGCCGCGGGTGCCGTCACGCTGGCCATCGCCCTGGGCGTGGCCACACTCGTGCTCGTCCTCGCGGTGCGCTACGGCCGCCATGTCTCCCGCTTCGTCTCCAGCGACGACCCCGAGAAACTGCTGCTGGTGGTGCTCGGCGTGACCCTGGTGGTCGCCGGGCTCGCGCAGCAACTCCAGGTGTCCGCGGCCGTGGGCGCCTTCCTGGTGGGCATCGCGCTGTCCGGCGAGGTCGCCGAGGGCGCGACGAGCCTGCTCGCGCCGCTGCGGGACCTGTTCGCCGCGGTGTTCTTCGTCTTCTTCGGCCTGCACACCGACCCGGCCAGCATCCCGCCCGTACTGCTGCCCGCGCTCGCCCTGGCGGCCGTCACCACCGCGACGAAGATCGCCACCGGCTACTGGGCCGCGCGCCGCGCCGGGATCGGGCCCAAGGGCCGCTGGCGCGCCGGCGGCACGCTCGTGGCCCGCGGCGAGTTCTCCATCGTCATCGCCGGGCTCGCCGTCACGTCCGGCATCGAGCCCTCTCTGGGCCCGCTCGCCACGGCGTACGTCCTCATCCTGGTCCTGCTCGGCCCGCTGACCGCGCGCTACACCGAGCCCGTCGCCACCGGCCTGACCGGCCGCCTGCGCCGGAAACGGAGCACGTCCGGCGCTGCGTCGGCACCTGTTCCCCCGGGCGCCCACGAGTCCATCGACGACCAGGACATCGTCGGCCGCACGTGACCGGCCCGGCCGGGCCGGGTCGCGACTGGTGCGCTTGCCTCCCGCGGCCCACACCCCCTGCCACCTCGTCCGCGGCAGGGGGACGCGCGTACGGCCGCGAGAAGTTCGGGGACCTCACGGCTGACCACGGCGGACGCCTGACGGGCGGGGCCGCCTGTCCTGCGGGAGCGCGGCGCCCGGCAGACTCCGCGAGCCGCCGGGGTACGGCTGCACTCCCGAGCCCGCCGCGCGAAGGCCCTCCGGGCGGAAGCCCGACGCCCGGCGCACCCCACTCGCCGAAAGCGCGCGACCGCACCCCCGCCCGCAGCGCGACAGCGCACCGCCCTAAAGACCCCCGCCTGCCGCGCAAAAGACCCCCGACGACGGCGTACAGCCATATCCCCCGTGCCTGCCCCTCGGAGGCCCGCACGCGGCAGTCCCCGCCGGCCGACGAGGTACGGCTGCGCTCCGTGCCGGCCGTGCGAAGGCGCCACGCACAGCGACACACGGCCTCACCCCCGTCCGGCGCCCGGAGGCGCCCCGCAGGGGTCGCTGCCGGTGCCCGGTCAGCCCGTCTTCCAGCCCCGGCGGGTGTCGATCCGCTCCCATTCCGCGCCCCACTGCGCCATGCGCCGCCGGTCCAGGAACAGCCGTGTCAGCCAGGCGGCGCCCAGCACCGTCCCGCCCGCGAGGGCTCCTGCCAGACCGCCGCCCACGGTCGTGTGCAGCCAGGCCTCGCCCGCGGACACCGGTGGGGTCGTGATGTCACCGCTCCTGTTCACCCACAGGGGGACCGTCTTCCCGGCTAGGGTCCGGGGCGGCACCCGTGCCTGCTCCGTGTGCGTCGAGCCGTCCGGCGCGGTCCACCGCACCTTCGCCCACACCCGGTGATCGCTCGCCGCGCGGGCCGGTGACGGGCCCGGCGCGTCTTCGACGGCGACCGCGGAAACCCGACGGCTCTCGGCCTGCTGTCGTTCGACGGCCTGCTCGACCGCGCCCGCCGCCATCAGGCCCGCGCACACACCGCCGAGCAGGGCGAGCACCCAGCCGGCGAGCACGACCCAGGCTTCGACGACGTCGATACGCCGCTTGAGCGCGTTGCGCCGCCACCGCCACCACCGCACGGTCACACGCTCTGAGGCTTCCATCGGCCGACACCCCCTCGTGAGCACCGGCAGCACCCTTCCAGTGTGCGCCTGAACCGGGTCCCTGTCGGCCTATCACTCAGCCGGAGAACGCGGCGATCCGTACCCGGTCGCTTTCGTCGCCGGACAGGAAGGACGCCAGCGCTCGCCCTTCCCCCGCGACGGAGTCCCGGTCGGCCCGGGAGAGGCGGCGCAGCGGGGTGACCAGGACGGTGTCCGTCTCGACGCTCCAGGTCGCGGCGACCCGGCCGTCGACCAGGACGACGCGGGCGCCTTCGACCGACAGGCCGCGATGGGCTTCGTCGATGATCCGGCCTCGGTCGTGGTAGCCGAGGATCGCGTTGTCGAACGCCGGCAGGAACCGCACCGGCGCGGGGGTGTCGGGGTCGGGGCGCGGCGCGTCGGGGAGGTCCAGCAGTTCCCGGCCGCGCTCGTCGCGGAAGGCGACCAGTTCCTCGCGCAGGGCGGATACCGCGGCCGGCAGTCCCGCCAGTCCGCACCAGGCGCGCAGATCGGCCGAGGCGGCGGGGCCGAACGCGGCCAGGTAACGCCGTACCAGCGTCTGCCCCACGGGATCGGAGTCGTCCAGGACCGGTGCGTCGATCTCGCGCCCCAGCCAGGAGGAGACCAGGGCGTAGCGCACTCCCGCCCTGGTGCGCCACAGTCCGCGCGGCGGCAGTTGCACCATGGGGAGCAGGCCGGCGACCAGCATCTCGCCCAGTGGCCGGGCCCCTGCCGCGGGCCAGCGGCCGGCGACGGCTCCCGCGAGGTCCCCCATGGAGCGGGGTTCGCCGTCGGCCATGACCTCCCGACCCGCCGCCGCGAGTTCGCCGAGGTCCACTCCCTCCAGCTCGCGGCGGTACGTCCCGAGCACCCGTTGGCGCAGCATCGCGTCGTGGCGGGCCCGCCAGGCCACGAGGTCGGCGGCGGTGACGAGGTGGACGGTGCGGCGCATGAGATGGGTCCGCACCACACACCGCCCGGTCAGCAGCCCCGACAGCACCTCCGGATCGAACGCCCGCAGCCGGGACCAGAGCCCGATGAACGGTTCCTGCGGTTCCTGCGCCTGGAGACCGCACAGATGAGCGACGGCGTCGAGGACCGGCAGGTCGGCGCGGTCGAGGAGCAACTGCCGCGCGAGGGTGGCACGGTTGAGCGCCCGGGCGTCGAGAACGGTCAATGGAGCACCTCGGCCTTCGAGTCGTGTGCCGGCCCGTGGTCCGAGAGGTCCGGGCGGCTTGCCCGATCACCGTCGCACCCGATGCGGTCAGGCTGTGACCGCATCAGCCGTCACGCTCCGGCACGAGGCCGGGGCGGCGGCGGAAGCGTCCGGTCAGCGCGGCCCTGCCGTGGTTCCCCGCACGACCGACGACGGGGCGAGGGCGATCTCGCGGGACTCGGTACGGCCGCCGTCGAGGCGGTCGACGGCGGCTGCGACGGCCTGCCGGGCCTGTTCCTCGGCGTTCTGGCTGACGGTGGTCAG
>KE354196.1 GCA_000415505.1 Streptomyces afghaniensis 772 | reverse complement strand
CGGACGCCCCCGGCCGACGCCCTCGCCTACGCCGACGCGCACGACAACGAGTCCTCTTCGACGCACTGACCTTCAAGCTGCCCGCCACGACGAGTGCGTCCGACCGGCCCGGATGCAGGTCCTGGCCATGGCGACGGCGCCCTGTCCCAGGCCCGGCCCTCTCCCACGCGGGCACCGACCTGCTCCGCTCCAAGTCCCTGGACCGCAACTCCTACGACAGCGGCGACTGGTTCAACGCCGTCCACTGGAACTGCGCCGACGGCAACGGCTTCGGCCGCGGACTGCCCATGGCGGCCGACAACGCCGCCAA
>KE354195.1 GCA_000415505.1 Streptomyces afghaniensis 772 | reverse complement strand
TGCTCGTGCCGCACCCCGCCCCGCCGCCCGGTCAGCGGGGCCGCGCCGCTGCCGAGGACCCTGCCGTCGGCGGTGACGAGCAGCACGCGGACGCTCTGCGTGCCCAGGTCGATGCCCAGCCAGCCCGCACCCTCGTCCGCCATCCGGAACCTCCCACGACGTCGCAGCCGGATCTGTGAACTTCTCACTGTGCCCCGATATTTTCCCGTGCGCGAGGGATTGACGCCCAACTTCAGCCGTTCCACCCTCTGTTAACGAGTCGACTCGACGTGTTAACCAGCCCCCACGTGGAGGTACGGATGGACACGCACGTGCACGACCGGCGGCGCTTCCTCGCGCTCGCCGCCGGGGCTGCCGCGGCCCCGCTGCTCACCGCCTGCGGCGCCGGCTTCGGCGGGGACGACAGCAAGAGCGACGGGTCCGCCGCGGACGACGTCACCGGCTCCTTCGACTGGAAGCGGGAGCAGGGCACCACCGTCAAGGCGCTGCTCAACAAGCACCCGTACACCGACGCCCTCATCGCCGACCTGAAGTCCTTCACCGCGAAGACCGGCATCAAGGTCGAGTACGACGTCTTCCCGGAGGACAACTACTTCGACAAGCTCACCGTGGACCTGTCCAGCGGGCGTGCCTCCTACGACGTCTTCATGCTCGGCGCGTACATGGTGTGGCAGTACGGTCCGCCGAACTGGCTGGAGGACCTCGGGCCCTGGATGCGCAACTCCTCGGCGACGGGCGCCGAATGGGACCAGGCGGACTTCTTCCCGAACCTGCTCCAGGCCGACCAGTGGTCGCTGAAGGCGGGCGCGCCGCTGGGGCAGGGCGGGCAGTACGCGCTGCCGTGGGGCTGGGAGACGAACGTCGTCGCCTACAACACGGAGGTGTTCAAGAAGCTGGGCCTGAAGCCGGCCGGCACCTTCGAGGAGCTGACCGAACTCGCCGGCACCATCAAGCAGAGGGCGCCGGGCGCGGGCTTCGACGGCATGTACGGGATCGCCGTACGCGGGTCCAGGAGCTGGGCCACCATCCATCCCGGCTTCATGACGATGTACGCCCGCAACGGGCTGAAGGACTTCACGGTCGACGGCGGGAAGCTCACCCCCGTCATGAACAGCTCCGACGCCGTCGCCTTCACCGAGGACTGGGCCGGCATGGTCAAGCGGGGCGGGCCGCCGTCCTGGACGTCGTACACCTGGTACCAGTGCTCCAGCGATCTGGGCGCCAAGAAGGCCGGGATGCTGTTCGACGCCGACACGGCCGCCTACTTCCAGGCGGTGAAGGGTGCCAGCCCGGCCTCCGGGAAGATCGCCTTCCACCCCGGCCCGAAGGGGCCCGACGGGTCCCTGGCCACCAACATGTGGATCTGGTCGCTCGGCATGAACGCCAAGAGCAAGAAGAAGAGTGCCAGTTGGCTGTTCCTGCAGTGGGCGACCGGCAAGGAGCACCTGCGCAGGAGCGCGATCACGCACAACCACATCGACCCGGTGCGCAGGTCGGTGGCCGACGACGCCGCGTACAAGGACAAGATGCGGCATCTGCCGGGCTTCCTGGAGACCTTCGAGACGGTCGTCGACCAGACGAGGATCCAGTTCACCCCGCAGGCGCAGTTCTTCGACGCGACGACCAGCTGGGCCGCCGCCCTCCAGGAGATCTACGGCGGCAAGGACGCGAAGTCGGTCCTGGACGGGCTGGCGGACGACCTCGCCGACAAGGTGCGTTAGCCATGCGGCTCGCGCTGCGTCCGTACTTCCTGATCGTGCCGGCACTGCTGCTGACCTGCGGGATCCTCTACCCGTTCGGGCTCGGCCTGTACTACACGCTGTTCGACTTCTCGGCGAGCAAACCGCAGCCGGACATGGTGCGGTTCGAGAACTACACGACCGTCTTCACGCAGGAGGCGTTCTGGAACTCGGCGTGGGTGACGGTGCTGTACGCGGTCGGGGCGGCCCTCGCCGAGACCGTGCTCGGGGTGGCCGTCGCCCTGCTGCTGCACCGGTCGAGTCTCATCGGCCGGATTCTGGAGAAGATCCTGATCCTGCCGCTGATGATCGCCCCGGTGATCGCGGCGATCATCTGGAAGCTGATGCTCCAGCCGTCGGTGGGGGTCGTCAACTACCTGTTGCGGCCCTTCGGTCTGGGCGGGGTGCAGTGGACGGACACCCCGACGGGCGCCCTGCTGTCGTCGATCGCCGTGGACGTGTGGGTGTACACGCCGTTCGTGGCGATCCTCGCCCTGGCCGGGCTGCGGTCGCTGCCCACGTCTCCGTTCGAGGCGGCGGCCGTGGACGGTGCGGGGTGGTGGTACACCTTCCGGCGGCTGACGCTGCCGATGCTGTGGCCGTACGTGCTGGTGGCGGTGATCTTCCGGTTCATGGACTCGCTGAAGGTGTTCGACATCATCTACGCCCTGACGGAGGGCGGGCCCGGTGACTCGACCGTCGTCCTCCAGATCCGGGCGTATCTGGAGGCCATCCGCTTCCAGCGCTACTCCTTCGGGATCAGCTACACGATCGTGCTGTGGGCCGTGGTGTATCTGGCCGCGATGGTGCTGGTGAAGCACCTGGGGAAGATCCAGCGCCGGGCCGCGGAGGTGACCTGAGTGAAGAAACGCGTGCTGGGGTGGCTCGCGGACGCCGCCCTCGTCCTCTACTTCGTCTTCGCGCTGTTCCCGATCGCCTGGATGGTGATCCTTTCGCTGAAGCCGGCGGACCAGCTCTTCTCCACCTACTTCTCCTTCTCCCCCACCCTCGACGGCTACCGGACGGTCCTCGGCGACAGCGAGGGCATCCCGTTCGTGCGGTTCTTCGTCAACAGCCTGGTGGTGTCCGTGGGGGCGGTGGCGCTTTCGCTGGTGGTGGGGCTGCCCGCGGCGTACGCCTCGGCGCGGTGGCGGTTCAAGGGCTCCGAGAACCTGATGTTCACGCTGCTGTCGTTCCGCTTCGCGCCCGAACTGACCGTGATCATCCCGCTGTTCGTGCTGTACCAGAAGCTCGGGCTGTTCGACACGTACGTCGGCATGGTGTGGGTGCTGCAACTGGTGACGCTGCCGCTGATCGTGTGGATCATGCGGTCCTACTTCGCCGATCTGACGCCCGAGCTGGAACAGGCGGCCCTGCTGGACGGCTACACCCGCAAGCAGGCGTTCTTCAAGGTGGCGCTTCCGCTGGTGAAGCCGGGCATCGCGGCCGTATCCCTGCTCGCCTTCATCTTCGCCTGGAACAACTTCGTCTTCCCGCTGATCCTCACCTCCAACGAGGCCCAGACGGTGACCGTGGGCGCGCTGTCCTTCCTCGGCGGCGACCGGCCCAAGTACAACCTGACGGCCGCCGCCGCGCTGGTGTCCGTCGTACCGCCGCTGCTGCTGGCGCTGACGATCCAGCGGTACCTGGTGCGGGGCCTGTCGTTCGGGGCGGTGAAGTCGTGATCCGGCTCAGCGGGATACGGAAGTCGTACGGGAGAACCGTCGCGCTCGACGAGCTCGAACTGGAGGTCCGTGAGGGCGAGTTCTTCTGCCTGCTGGGCCCCTCGGGCGCGGGCAAGACCACGACGTTGAAGACCGTCGCCGGGCTCGAACAGCCCGACTCCGGCACCGTCGTACTCGACGGCAAGGACATGCGGGGGGTGGAGCCGTACGACCGGGGCGTGGCCATGTGCTTCGAGAGCTACGCCCTCTACCCGCACCGCTCGGCCTACGACAACCTCGCCTCGCCCCTGCGCTCGCCCCGGCACCGGCTGCCCGCCGCCGAGGCCAGGCAGCGGATCGGCGCCATCGCCGAACTGCTCGGCATCTCCGGGTTGCTGGACCGGCCCGTGGGCCAGCTGTCCAACGGGCAGCGGCAGCGCGTCGCCCTCGGCCGGGTGCTGGTCCGCCCGGCCCGGGCCTTCCTCCTCGACGAGCCGCTCTCCCACCTCGACGCCAAGCTCCGCCAGCAGATGCGGGCCGAGCTGAAGGCGATCGGGGCCGTGCAGCACACCACCACCCTGTACGTCACCCACGACTCCGTCGAGGCGCTGGCGCTCGGCGACCGGATCGGGGTCATCCGGCAGGGGCGGATCGTGCAGACGGGCACGCGGGAGGAGATCTGGTACCGGCCGTACGACACGGAGGTCGCGCGGGCCTTCGGGCGGCCCCGGATCAATCTGCTGCCGGGGGTGGTGACGGAGAGCGGGGTGCGGTCGGACGGCGGGGTGGAGCTGCCGGTCCGGGCGCAGGCCCCGGCGGGCACCGAGGTCCTGGTCGGGCTGCGGCCCCGGGACATCACTCTGCGCGGCGAGGGGCACGAGCTCACCGGGACGGTGTACGTCACCGAGGTGCTCGGCCGGTCCGTCGAGGTCACCGTCCGGCTCGGAACCGGGGAACGGCGGGTGTCGCTGGTGGCCCCTCGGGCGGACGCGGCGCGCCTTCGTCCGGACGATCCGGTACGGCTCGCGGTCCGGCCTGAGAACCTGCTGCTGTTCGAGGCCGACCGGCCGGAGCGACCGGGACGACGGATAGAGACACAGCGATGAGCAGCAGCAGTGGTGGACAGCAGGGGCCGGCGGCGCGGCAGGCCGCCATGGCCGAGCAGGTGCTGGCCGACGGATCGGCGACGGCGGCGGAGCTCGCCGAGCGGTTCGGGGTGAGCCTGATGACCATCCACCGGGACCTGGACGAACTCGAACGGCAGGGCATCGTGCGGAAGTTCCGGGGCGGGGTGACCGCGCAGCCGTCGGGGGTCTTCGAGTCGAACGTGCAGTACCGGCTGAAGACCATGCGCGCCGAGAAGGCGGCCGTGGCCGAGCACGCGCTGCGGATGGTCGAGCCCGGCATGGCGATCCTGCTGGACGACTCCACGTCCACCCTTGAGATAGCCCGGCGGCTGCGCACGGGCGAGGTCACGCCGCTGACGGTCGTCACCAACTTCCTGGAGGCGATCAACCTGCTCGCCGACCAGCGGGGCATCCACCTGATGGCGCTCGGCGGCGACTACGACCCGCTGCACTCCTCGTTCCTGGGCGTCTCCTGCGTGGAGGCGGTCGAGCAGTTGCGGGTGGACGTGTGTTTCGCGTCGACGTCGGCCGTGCACGGGGGCTACGCCTACCACCAGGAGCAGCACATCGTGTCCGTGAAGCGGGCGATGCTCGACGCGGCGGCACGGAACGTCCTGCTGATCGACCACACCAAGCTCGGCCGGGTCGCCCTGCACCGGGTCGTCCCGCTGTCCCGCTTCGACACGCTCCTCGTGGACGACGGGGCGTCGGCGGAGGCGCTGCGGGACCTGGACGAGCACAAGGTCCGTTACGAGGTCTGTGCGACGAAGGGCAGCGATGACCGAGCTGGAGCTACGTGATCTGCGCAAGACCTACCGGGCCCGGGGTCGTCCGGGCGTGGACGCGGTGCGCGGCCTCGACCTCGGCTTGCGTTCCGGGGAACTGCTGGGGCTGCTGGGCCCGTCGGGCTGCGGCAAGTCGACGACCCTCCGCATGATCGCCGGGTTGGAGTCGGTGACCGGCGGGGACATCCTGGTCGGCGGGGCGTCGGTGGTCGAACGGCCCGCGCAGCAGCGCAACATCGGGGTCGCGTTCGAGAACTACGCGCTGTATCCGCCGCTGTCGGTCGCGGAGAACCTGGCGTTCGGGCTGAAGGCCCGGGGCCGTAAGGCTCGTGGGGACGTCGACCGCAAGGTGAAGGAGATCGCCGAGCGGGTCGGCCTGACCGACCTCCTCGGCGCCCGCCCGGCCGGTCTGTCCAGCGGCCAGAAGCAGCGGGTGTCACTGGCCCGGGCCCTGATCCGCGAGCCGGACGTGCTGCTGCTCGACGAGCCGCTGTCCCATCTGGACGCGGCCCAGCGGGACACCACCCGCCGCGAACTCAAGCGCATCCAGAAGGACCTGGGCCACACCACGATCCTGGTCACCCACGACCAGGAGGAGGCCCTCTCCCTCGCCGACCGGATCGCCGTGATGAAGGACGGCGTCATCCAGCAGCTCGGCACCCCCTACGAGATCTACGACAGCCCGGTCAACGTGTTCGTGGCGGACTTCGTCGGCGAGCCCGCGATCACGCTGCTGCCGGGCATCGCCGGCGCCGACGGCCGGGCCCGCCTCTCCGACTCGGTGCGGATCGCGCTGCCCGTGCCGGTGCAGGAGGGCCGGGAGGTGGTGGTCGGGATCCGCCCGGAGGACGTCCGGCTCACCGCCGAGGAGGGCCTGCCCGCACGGGTCGTCGCCCACGAACCCCTGCTGGAGTCGGGCCTGGCGACCCTCGCCCTCGACGGGGTGGAACGGCACCTGGTGGTCCTCACCGACCCCGAGGTGCGGCTCGCCCACGACGAGCGGGTCCGGGTCGCCGCCGACCTGGAGCACACCCATGTCTTCGACGCCGAGACAGGAGAAGCCCTGCGATGACTGCCGGAAACAGCGTGCGTGTGGTGGCCGCCGGTGACCACTTCGTCCTGCCGTCGCTGATCACCCGGGCGGTGGAGCACGAGGTGGAGCGGGCCCGGGTGACGGAACTGAAACTCGGCTGGCCGCTGGAGCCGTTCGGGCCGGTCGCCGAGGTGCAGGAGGCCAGTGACGCCGAGGACGAGATGATCGAAGCACTGGCCGGGGCGGAGGTGCTGGTCACGCAGATGGGGCCGGTGACCGAGAAGGTGCTCGCCGCCTGCCCGGATCTGAGGCTGGTCGTGGTGTGCCGGGGCGGGCCGGTCAACGTCAATCTGGACGCGGCCAAGAACCGTGACGTGCGCGTGTGCTTCGCGCCGGGCCGCAACGCCGCCGCCACCGCCGAGTTCACCGTCGGCATGATGCTGGCCGCCCTGCGCCGCATCCCCCAGGCCCACGACCCGCTGGCCCGGCAGGGCAGCTGGGAGGGCGCGACGTACTACACGTACGAGCAGAGCGGTCTGGAGCTGGAGGACCTGCCCGTCGGGCTGGTCGGATACGGGGCCGTCGGCAGCCGGGTGGCCCGGGTGCTGTGCGCGTTCGGGGCACGGGTGATGGTGTACGACCCTTACGTGCACGGCGAGATCCACGGCCTGCGCGTGACCTCGCTGGACGAGCTCCTGCGCCGCTCCCGGGTGATCACCCTGCACGCCCGGCTCACCCCCGAGACCCGAGGGCTGATCGGCGCCCGGGAGCTGGGGCTGCTGCCGTCCGGCGCGCTGGTGGTGAACGTGGCCCGGGGCCCGCTGCTGGACGAGGGCGCGCTGTGCGACGCGCTGGAGAGCGGGCAGGTGTCGGCGGCGGCCCTCGACACGTACGAGCGGGAGCCGCTGCCCGCGGATTCGCGGCTGCTCGGGCTGGGCGACCGCGTCGTACTGACCCCGCATCTCGGTGGCGCGTCGCGGGCCGTGGCGGAGAAGGCGGCGCGGATCGCCGCCGAAGAGGTGGGCCGCTGGGTGCGCGGCGAGCCGCTCGCGCACTGCCTGACCTGAGGACCGTGACAGGACCCTTGAGGGGAGCCGCATGTACGTCGGTATCGATGTGGGCACGTCCATGGTCAAGGCGGCGGCCTTCGACGACACGGGCCGGGAACTGGCCGTGTCCTCCCGCCCGGTGGACCTGACCCTGCACGGCGGGTTCGTCGAGCAGGACATGGAGGAGGTGTACGGGGCGGTCGTCGCCGTGCTGGACGAGGTCACCGGGCGGGTTCCGGGGCCGGTCGAGCTGGCCGGGCTCACCGGGCAGGGCGACGGGGTGTGGCTGGTCGACGGGGAGGGGCGGCCCGTGCGGGCGGCGGCCTCCTGGATGGACGGGCGGGCGCACGAACTGGTCGACCGGTGGCTGGCCGACGGTACGTTCGAGACGGTGTTCCGACGGACGGGCAGCGCGATGTTCCCGGGCTGTCCGGGGCCGCTGCTGGCCTGGCTGGACAGCAACGAACCGAAGGCGCTGGATGCCGCGAAGGCGGCCCTGTACTGCAAGGACATGGTGTTCCAGCGGCTGACGGGAGCGGGCCCGGCGACGGATGTGTCGGACGCCTCGATGCCGTTCCTGGACCCGCGCACCCGGACGTACGACAACCGGGTCGTGGAGCTGCTGGGGCTCACGCACCGGCGCGGGTTGCTCGCCCCGGTGAGCGACCCGGTCGCGACCGCCGAGGCGCGGGGCGAGGGCCTGCCGTCCGGCACCCGGATCGCGAACGGCCCGTACGATCTGCCGGCCTGCGCGCTGGGCGCCGGGGTGACGGCGCCGGGGGACGGCCTGCTGATCGTCGGCACCTGTCTGGCGAGCCTGGTCGCCACGACCGAGCTGGACCTGACGGGCGAGCCCGCCGGCCTGTACATCTCCACCGACCGGCCCGGGTACTGGCTGCGCGCCATGCCGGCGATGGTCGGCACGGCGGCCCTGGACTGGGTGCTGTCGACGACGGGCGTGCGGCACGACGAGGTGGACGCCCTGCTGGCCGAGACCCCGCCGGGCGCGAACGGCGTGCGCGTGCTGCCGTACTTCGCGCCCTCCGGGGAACGGGCCCCCTTCGTCGAGCCCCGGCTGCGTGCCGAACTCACCGGTGTCTCCCTGGAGTCGACCCGGGGCGATCTGGTCCGCGCCACCTGCGAGGGCATCGGGTACGCCGCCCGGCACTGTCTCGAGGCGGCGGGCCTCGACGGGAGTCTGGCCGTCTGCGGCGGCGGCACCCGCAGCCCCGCCTGGATGCGGCTGCTCGCCGATGTGCTCGGCCGGCCGCTGCGGGTCGTCGAGGGCGAGGTCGGTGCCCGGGGCGCGGTCCTCGCGGCGGCCGAGCGGTACGGGGTGCCGCTGGACGCGCGGGTGTGGACCCGGCCGACGGAGGTCGTCGAGCCGGACCCTGGCCGGGCCGCGTACTACACGAAGGGCTACGAGGAGCACCTGGTCCGGCTCACGCAGGCGCGGGCCCGGGCACGTACATGAATCCGCCTACCGGGAAAGGGAGTCGCATGCGGCTCGGACGGAGATCTCTGCTGCTCGCGGCGGCCGCGGGAACAACCACGGCCGCCACAGCCGCCACGGCCGCCACGGCCGCCCGGCGGCGGCCGGCCCTCGCAGGGGACCGGTGGTCATCGGCCACCGCGGCGCGGCCGGCTGGCGCCCCGAGCACACGGCCGCCTCGTACACGTACGCCGTGCAGACGGGCGCCGACTGGATCGAACCGGACCTGGTGCCGACGAAGGACCATGTGCTGGTGGTCCGGCACGAGAACGAGATCTCCCAGACCACCGACGTGGCCCGCCGGCCGGAGTTCGCCGGCCGCCGCACCACGAAGACGGTCGACGGCCGGTCCGTGACCGGATGGTTCACGGAGGACTTCACCCTCGCCGAGCTGAAGACGCTGCGGGCGGTGGAGCGGCTGCCGCAGGTCCGCAACCGCAACACGGTCTTCGACGGGCGTGAGGAGGTCATGACCTTCCAGGAGGTCGTCGACCTGGCGCGGAAGCTGTCGAAGGCGCACGGCCGGACGATCGCCGTCTTCCCGGAGACCAAGCACCCGACGTACTTCCGGTCCATCGGGCTGCCGCTGGAGCCGAGGCTGGCGTCCGCGATCCGGCGCAACCGGCTGGGCCGGCGCGAGTGCGTCGTGCAGTCCTTCGAGCCGACGAGCCTGCAGCGCATGACGGGTCTGGGCGTACCGCTGTGGCAGGCGCTGGGGACGACGGGCGGGCCGTACGACCTGCCTGCGACGACCTACCGGGAGATGACGACTCCGAACGGGCTTGCGGACATCGCGCAGTACGCCGACTGGATCGGCCCGGACAAGTCGTCGCTCGTCGGCACGTCACTCCTCGCGGACGCGCATGCGGCGGGCCTGCGCGTGGGGCCGTACACCTTCCGGGCGGAGAACCAGTTCCTGCCGGCGGAATTCCGGCGCGGCACCGGAAGTACCGATTTCGGGGACGCGTTCGCCGAATACGCGCTGTACTACCGCATGGGGGTCGATGCGGTCGTAAGCGACTTCCCGGACCTGGCGGTGATGGCGAGGAGGGGCTGATGTTCTTCAAGGACAAGCACTGCCCGACCTGTGGCGGCAGCGGAACGCAGGTGTTCACGCCGCTCAAGCCCGAGGAGATAAAGGCGCTCGGGACGCACCGCACGGACCTGTGGCGCTGCACCGCTCCGGGTTGCCGGTGGTATCAGCCCTGGGGCCATCAGGCCGGCGGGGGCCGGCTCCCGGAGGAACTGCAGAACCCGGGAGCCGACGCCTCGGTGTGAGACTTACAGGTTGGAGAAGTCCGGGCCCTTGGTGCGGGTGCGCTTGATCTCGTAGAAGCCGGGGACCGAGGCCACGGCGAGGGTGCCGTCCCAGAGGCGGGCGGCCTCCTCGCCCTTGGGGCCGGGGTGACGACCGGACCGAAGAAGGCGAGCTGCTCGCCGTCGGCGCCGGGCACGGCGATGACCGGGGTGCCGACCTCCTGGCCGACCTTGTCGATGCCCTCCTTGTGGGAGGCGCGCAGCTCGGGCTCGTACCGGGTGCCGTCCCAGTGCTCCATGAGGGACTCGGGCAGGCCGACGTCCTTCAGGGCGGCGGCGACCGTCTCCTTGCCGGGGCCCTCGCCCTGGTTGTGGAAGCGGGTGCCGAGCGCGGTGTAGAGGTCGCCCAGCACCTCGGCGCCGTGCTCCTGCTGTGCCGCTATGACGATCCGGACGGGACCCCACGCCTTGGTCTCGAGCAGCTCGCGGTACTCCTCGGGCAGCTGGTCGAGCTTGTCCTCGTTGAGCACGGCGAGGCTCATGACGTGCCAGCGGACCTGGATGTCCCTGACCTTCTCCACCTCCAGCACCCAGCGGGAGGTCATCCACGCCCAGGGGCACAGCGGGTCGAACCAGAAGTCGACGGGGGTCTTGTCCGACATGTCTCTCCTCACGAGGAAACCGTTTCTCCGGCAACGCCACCGCTCGCGCCGGTCATTCCCGGCTGCCTCGCATCAGGGGCACGTGGCAGGATCGGTGCTGTTCAGCCGTATCCGACGACGCTTGAGGAGTTCCGCCCGTGCCCGGTGAGAATCTGTCCCGCGACGAGGCCCGGGAGCGGGCCGCCCTGATCGGCGTCGACGGGTACGAGGTGTCCCTCGACCTGCGGTCCGCGGTCGGTGAGGACGACACCGACGGGCCCCGCACGTTCCGGTCGGTCACGACGATCCGGTTCCGCTGCAACGAGCCCGGGGCGAGCAGCTTCGCCGATCTGATCGCCCCGAGTGTGACGGCCGTCTCACTCAACGGCCGGGATCTGGACCCCGGCGAGGTCTTCGACGGCTCGCGGATCACGCTGGAGGACCTGGCCGCCGACAACGAGCTGGTCGTCGACGCGCAGTGCGCCTACTCCCGCACCGGCGAGGGCCTGCACCGCTTCGTCGACCCCGAGGACGGCGAGGTGTACCTGTACACGCAGTACGAGCCGGCCGACTCCCGCCGGGTCTTCGCGAACTTCGAGCAGCCGGACCTCAAGGCCCCGTTCCGCTTCGAGGTGCGGGCGCCGGAGGGCTGGACGGTGTGGAGCAACGGCGTGGGCGAACGGGCCGACGGGGTCTGGCGGTTCGCCGAGACCAAGCCGATCTCGACGTACATCACGTGTGTGGTGGCGGGCCCGTACCACTACGTGACCGACACGTACTCCCGTACCTTCGCGGACGGCACGACGCTGGAGATCCCCCTCGGCGCGCTGTGCCGCAAGGGCCTCGCGCCCCACTTCGACTCCGAGGACGTCTTCCTGGTCACCAAGCAGGGCCTGGACTTCTTCCACGACCACTTCGACTACCCGTACCCGTTCGGCAAGTACGACCAGGCGTTCGTGCCCGAGTACAACCTGGGCGCGATGGAGAACCCGGGGCTGGTCACCTTCCGGGAGGAGTTCATCTTCCGCGGCAAGGTGACGCAGGCGTCCTACGAGGGCCGGGCCAACGTCCTCCTGCACGAGATGGCGCACATGTGGTTCGGCGACCTGGTCACCATGGAGTGGTGGGACGACCTGTGGCTGAAGGAGTCGTTCGCGGACTTCATGGGCGAGTTCTCGCTGGTCGGCGCGACCCGCTTCGTCAACGGCTGGGTCACCTTCGCCAACCGCCGCAAGTCGTGGGCCTACCGGGCCGACCAGCTGCCCTCCACGCACCCGATCACGGCGGACATCCGCGACCTCCAGGACGCCAAGCTGAACTTCGACGGCATCACGTACGCCAAGGGCGCGTCGGTGCTGAAGCAGCTCGTGGCGTACGTCGGCCAGGACGCGTTCCTGGAGGGCGCCCGGCGCTACTTCAAGCGGCACGCGTACGGCAACACGCGCCTCGGTGACCTGCTGTCGGTACTGGAGGAGACCAGCGGCCGGGACATGAGCGCCTGGGCGCGGTCCTGGCTCCAGACGGCCGGGGTGAACGCGCTGACCCCGCAGCTGCTGCTGGATCCGCAGGGCCGCGTGGAGGAGCTGGCGGTGGTGCAGGAGGCGGCCGAGTCGCATCCGGAACTGCGCCCGCACCGGGTGGCGGTGGGCCTGTACCGGGCGACGGACGACGGAGAGGTCGAGCGGTACGCGCGCGCCGAGGTGGACGTCGACGGCCCGCGGACGGTCGTGGCGGAGCTGTCCGGCGCCGAGGCGCCCGACCTGGTCCTGGTCAACGACGACGACCTGACGTACTGCAAGATCCGCTTCGACGAGACCTCGCTGGCGACGCTGCGCGAGCACCTGGGGTCGGTGACCGACCCGCTGGCGCGCGCCCTGTGCTGGTCGGCGCTGTGGAACATGACGCGGGACGCGCTGCTCCCGGCGCGGGACTTCGTGGACCTGGTGCTGCGGTTCGCGGGGAGCGAGTCCGAGATCGGCGTGGTGCAGATGCTGCACGGGTGGGCCGAGTGGGCGGTCACGCACTATGCGGCGCCCGCGCGGCGGGAGACGACCGCCCGCCTCCTCGCCGAGGGCGCGCGGCGCGAGCTGTACGCGGCCGAGGCCGGCAGCGAGCACCAGCTCGCGTGGGCGCGCTTCTTCGCCCGGACGGCCACCGCCGAGGCCGACTTCGCGCTGCTGAGCGACCTGCTGGCGGGCACGGCGTCGGTCGAGGGCCTCGACCTGGACCAGGAGCTGCGGTGGGTGTTCCTTCAGCCGCTGGCCGCGCACGGGGTGGTGGACGAGAAGGCGCTGGCCGAGGAGCTGGCCCGGGACGACACGGCCTCCGGCAAGCGCCACCAGGTGCGCTGTCTGGCGGCCCGTCCGTCGGCGGCGGTCAAGGCGCAGGCGTGGGCGCAGGTCGTGGAGTCGGACGCGCTGTCCAATGCCATGATCGAGGCGACCATCGCGGGTTTCGCCCAGGACTCGCAGCGGGAGTTGCTCGCGCCGTACGCGGAGAAGTACTTCGCGGCGATCGAGCGGGTGTGGGCCGAGCGGTCCATCCAGATCGGGATGCACGTGGTGCAGGGCATGTTCCCCTCGCTCCAGCAGTCCCCGGAAACCCTCGCCGCCACGGACGCCTGGCTGGAGGCACACCGGGACGCGGCCCCGGCCCTGCGCCGGCTGGTGCTGGAGGCCCGGGACGACCTGGCGCGGGCGCTGCGCGCGCAGGAGTGCGACAAGGCCTCTGGCCAGTAGCTTTGGCCTGAGATCGGGGCGTTCCGCCATCGTTACGAGATGCGTGCCCCGCGAGCCGTAACCCCTGGCCCGCACCCGAACGGACCAGGGGCTTTCGGCATCCGAACACCCGTCCTTTAGTGCTGGGTTGTCCGTATTTGTCGACGGGCCTGTAACAGCGGTTAAAGAGCGGTCGGAGCGCGGGAAATTGCGGGTCATGACCCACAACACCCCGCTCTCCCCGCGCCCCCTGCACGACCTGTCCGGCCGCGGCCGGCTCCGTGTCATGACGGTCGCGCAGCTCCGCTCGCACGGCGTGACGACGTCCGCGACGAACGAGCAGTGCCGCCCCGGCGGACCGTGGCAGCAGCTCCTCCCGGGCGTCGTCCTGCTCCACCCGGGCCCGCCGACCAGCGAGGAGCGGCTGCACGCGGTGCTGATGTACGCGGCCCGGGAGCGCGGCACGGGTGTCCCCGCCCAGCCGAGCGCGGGCAAGGGGCACGCCCCCGCCTACCCGGAGGCGATGATCACCGGCCTGGCCGCCCTGACGCTGCACGGCTTCTCCTCCACTCCTCCGCTGCCGTCCCTGGACGCGATCGACGTCCTGGTCCCGCGGCTGCGCCGGCTGCGCTCGACGGGCTGTGCGCGCATCGTCCGCGGCGCCGCGCTGCCCGCCCCCGAGCA
>KE354194.1 GCA_000415505.1 Streptomyces afghaniensis 772 | reverse complement strand
CCATCGCACTCGCCGGCCACAAGCCGGAGAAGAAGGTGATCCTGCAACGCCCGCAGGACGCCGGCCGCGCTGGGACCGGACGATCTCGACTGGGCCGACCTGGTCGCCGCCGCGCCGCCGGCCGGCTGCGTTCCCGTCGCCGCCACCGATCCCCTGTACATCCTCTACACGTCCGGAACGACCGGAAAGCCCAAGGGAGTCGTACGGGACTGCGGCGGCTACGCGGTCGCCCTCCACTGGTCGATGGGGGCCGTCTACGACGTGGGCCCGGGCGAGACGATGTTCACCGGCTCCGACGTCGGCTGGGTCGTCGGGCACTCGTACATCGTCTACGGACCCTTGCTGGCGGGCGCCACGACGGTCCTCTACGAAGGCAAACCGGTCGGCACGCCGGACGCGGGCCAGTTCTGGCGGGTCGCCGCCGAATACCGGGTCAAGACCATGTTCACGGCACCCACCGCCTTCCGGGCGATCAGGAAGGAGGACCCGAAGGGGACACTCACCGCGGGCCACGACCTCTCGCACCTGCGCTATCTCTTCCTGGCCGGCGAGCGCCTCGACCCGGAGACGTATCACTGGGCGAGCGGCCTGCTGGGCGTGCCGGTGATCGACCACTGGTGGCAGACCGAGACCGGCTGGCCCATCGTCGCCAACCCGGTCGGCATCGAAGCCGCTCCCGCCAAACCCGGCTCCCCCACCCGCCCGCTGCCGGGCTGGGACGTCCGGGTCCTCGACGCTTCGGGCGAGCCGGCGCCCGCAGGCGTCGACGGCGCGATCGTCGTGAAGCTCCCCCTGCCGCCCGGCGCGCTCCCCACGCTCTGGAACGACGACGACCGCTACGTCGCCTCCTACCTCTCCGCCTTCGACGGTTACTACCTGACCGGCGACAGCGGACACATCGACGACGACGGCTATGTCTTCGTCATGGGCCGCACCGACGACGTCATCAACGTCGCCGGACACCGCCTGTCCACCGGCAGCATGGAAGAGGCCCTGGCCGCCCACCCCGACGTCGCCGAATGCGCCGTCATCGGCGTCGCCGACGAACTCAAGGGCCAGATCCCGCGCGGCTTCGTCGTCCTGAAAGCCGGCAGCAACCGCGAACCGGGCGAGGTCGAGGCCGAACTCGTCCAGCTCGTACGCGACCGCATCGGCGCCGTCGCCTCCCTCAAGGACGTCACGGTCGTCGCCGCCCTGCCCAAGACCCGCTCGGGCAAGATCCTCCGCAAGACCATGCGCGGCATCGCCGACGGCCGCGACGAACCCATCCCGTCCACGGTGGACGACCCAGGCGTCATCGAGGTCCTGCGCCCGGTCCTCCGCGGCGCCGGCCCCACCCGGTGAACGGCTGACAGCGGCCTTCCACGAGAAGGCCCTCGAGCAGCAAAAACGGTGAGCCGGCCGGTTGTCGCTTGTTAGCGTCGGCCCGGGCGGCGGCACCACGGCGCCGCCCGTCACCGCGTTGACCGAAGGACACCATGACAACCATTGCTCACCGTGACGCCGACGCCCTCGCCTTACGCCTGGACGAGGCGCGTCGTGACTACGCCGGCCTCAAGGACCGCGGGCTCAAGCTGGATCTGACGAGGGGCAAGCCCTCGCCCGAGCAGCTCGACCTGTCCGCCGAACTGCTCACGTTGCCCGGCGGGCGCTACACGGCACTGGACGGCACCGACTGCCGCAACTACGGCGCCCCGAGCGACGGGCTGCGGGAGCTGCGGGACATCTTCGCGCCCGTCCTCCAGGTCCCCGTCGACCAGCTGCTGGCGGTCGGCAACTCGAGCCTCGAGCTCATGCACGACTGCCTCGTGCACGCCCTCCTCGGCGAACTGCCCGGGGCCGAAGGCCGCTGGGCCGACCAGCGGGTGGCGTTCCTCTGCCCGGTGCCCGGCTACGACCGGCACTTCGCCCTGTGTGCACGCTTCGGCATCGACATGATCCCCGTCCCGATGACCGACGGCGGACCGGACATGGGTGTCGTCGAGGACCTCGTGCGCTCCGACGCGCGGATCAAGGGCATCTGGTGCGTGCCCAAGTACAGCAACCCCGACGGCACCTGCTACAGCGACGAGACCGTGCGCCGGCTGTCCGCCATGGAGACGGCCGCGCCGGACTTCAGGATCTTCTGGGACAACGCCTACGCGGTGCACCACCTCGACGGCGAGGCGGAGGTCGGTGACATCCTCGCCGCGTGCCGCGAGGCCGGCCACCCGGACCGGGCGTTCGTGTTCGGCTCCACCTCGAAGATCACCTTCGCCGGGGCAGGGGTCGCGTTCTTCGGCTCTTCACCCGCGAACGTCGCCTGGTGGCGCGCCAACTCGGGGAAGCGGACGATCGGCCCGGACAAGGTCAACCAACTCCGTCACGCGCTCTTCCTGAAGGACACCGACGGGCTGCGCGCACATATGCGCCGTCACCGCGGGATCCTGGCGCCCAAGTTCGCGGCCGTGGACCGCGTCTTCAGCGAGCAGCTCGGCGACACCGGGCTCGCCACGTGGACCCGGCCGAAGGGCGGCTACTTCGTCGCGCTCAGGGTTCCCGACGGCTGTGCCCGTCAGGTGGTCCGCCTGGCCGCCGAGGCCGGCATCGCCGTCACCCCGGCCGGGGCCACGCACCCTCACGGCAACGATCCGGATGACCGTGTGATCCGCATCGGGCCCACCTACCCGACGCTCGAGGAGCTGGAGCAGATCGCCTACGGCATCACCGTGTGCGTGCGGCTCGCCGGCTACGAGAGGCTGACCGCCCAGCGCTGATCATCGATCGGCATTCGACCCGCATCGAGCACATCGCCGTCGAGGGCGACGACGACATCGGCAAGATCATGCGGGCGAGCAGGACCCGCCCCGATGCGGATGGTGGGCGGGCCCTGCTCGTGCGGACCATTGTCGGGACCGGAGGCCGGTGGGGCCACGAGTGTGATCCGCCGGTGTGCGCGCGGCGCACACACCCCGTGCGCGCCGCGTGCCTCCGCGCACCCGGCACTGCCCCTGGCGCTGCCGGGCGCCGCCGGGCGCTGCCCCGTGTGTGACCCCGGGTTATGCCCGTCGGCCTGCGGCGACGATACTGGCAGGCGCACCTGCCCCCGTTCACAGTTGGACCCATGCCGACCTCCCCCACCGCCCGTCCCCTGACTCCGGCCACGGTGTGGCTGGCTCGCGGCCGCCATGCCGAAGGCGCCGCGGAAGACGTACTCCGGCGTTCGCTGGAGCAGCGCAAGCGAAGTCGGGCCATCGACGACTTTCTCGAGTTGCCCGAGGCCGGAACCGAGGCCGGTACCGGTGCCGGGACGGAGGCCGCCCCGGCGGAGCGGGTCTTCGAGGCCCGCTGGCGGGTGGAGGAGACGGTGACCGTGCGGGCCCGGATCGGCGTGACGCCCGGGCCGGACGGCGGGCAGGAGTGGCTTCTGGTCGCGGAGGCCGAGCGGCCGTGGAACGACGACTGGCCGTCGCCGGCCGCGCTGTTCTGGCCGGAGGAGCCGGATGTCGCCTGGGACCGGGACGGCGCCGTGGAGCTGTCCCTGCGGAAGATCAATCCGCTCCCCCAGGACGACAAGGACACGCGGCGCCTGTTCAGGAACGCGGTGCCCGGTGGGTGGCACATCCATGTGGTCGTCCACGAGGCGATGTCCACGGACGAGCGGGGCCGGTTGCCGGTGGCACGGTGGCTGCCGACGGGGCTGCGGCACCGTGTGGTGGAGCACCGGGCCACGCCGCAGCAGCTGCGGGGGGTCAACTGGGCCCTGCGGGATGCGGGGGTGCAGGTGCCGCGCGGCGGAGCCGTGGTGCTGCCCGGCACCCCGGCGCCGGACGGCTACGAGGCCGACGACTTCTCCGTCCGCGCGGTCTTCCTCGACGGCTCGGAGCCGGCCGATCTCGTCGACGCGGTGACGCGGTACGCCGCGCTCCCGCGGCCGCTGCCCGAAGGAGCCGAGGAGGCACTCACCGCGCTGCGGGAGGACTGGCACCTGCTGACCCTCGAGGAGGAGCTGGAGCGCCAGCGCGGTCTGGTGGCCATGTACGCGGAGGCGCTGGAGGCCATGACGAAGTCCCGTGACCTGTACCGGGAGGCGGCCGAACGCGCCCATGAGGCCCTGGCCGCCTACCAGGAGTCCGCCGAGGCCGCTCCTGTGCGGCAGCAGTCCCCCGATGCCCCCACGGCGTCTCCGCTGCAACAGCTCACCCGCACGTTCGAACGCCTGAAGAGCAGGTCCCAGCGTCCGGTGGCCCCGTCCCGGGACGAGCACTAGAGCCGTCCTCACGGGGCGCACGTGTCAGTCGTGGTCTGGTGGATACGCGGTCCGTACGGCAGTACGGCCCGTCCGGGAAGGTCCTCCACGCCATGGGCAACGACCAGCATCACTCGGAGACGACGCTCCGCGTCAACGGCAAACCCCACACCCTCACCGTCGACCACCGGCGGGTCCTGCTGGACCTCCTGCGGGAGGATCTGGACCTCACGGGCGCCAAGAAGGGCTGCGACCACGGTCAGTGCGGCGCCTGTACGGTCCTGGTGGACGGGCGGCGCGTCAACAGCTGTCTGCTGTTCGCGGTCGCCCTGGACGGCTGTGAGATCACCACGATCGAGGGGCTGTCCGGCGACGGCGAGGAACCCCACCCCCTGCAACGGGCCTTCCTGGAGCGCGACGCCTTCCAGTGCGGCTACTGCACCCCGGGCCAGATCTGCTCCGCGGCCGGCATGCTCGCCGAGGCGGCGGCCGGCCATCCCTCGCACGTCACCGACCCGGCGACGCCCTCGGGCGAGCCGGTGCCACTGGACCGGGAGGAGGTCCGGGAGCGGCTGAGCGGCAACCTGTGCCGGTGCGGTGCGTATCCGCGGATCGCCGAGGCCGTGGAGGACGTGATCCCGTGAAGGAGTTCGCCTACGTCCGCGCCGGGAGCGTCGAGGAGGCGACCTCCGCGTACGCCTCCCACGCCGGCGCCCGTTATCTCGGCGGCGGCACCAACCTCGTCGATCTGATGAAGCTCGGTGTCGAGCGGCCCGCCATCCTCGTCGATGTCACCCGGCTGCCGCTGGACGCGGTGGAGGAGCTGCCGGACGGCGCCCTGCGGATCGGGGCGATGGTCCGCAACAGCGACCTCGCGGCCCACCCCCTCGTGCGCGACCGGTACCCGGCCCTGTCGCAGGCGGTGCTCGCGGGGGCGTCGGGGCAGCTGCGCAACGCGGCGACGACCGGCGGCAATCTGCTCCAGCGCACCCGGTGCCCGTACTTCCAGGACCTGTCGAAACCGTGCAACAAGCGCGAGCCGGGCAGCGGCTGCGGCGCGCGGGACGGCGTCCACCGTGATCACGCCGTGCTGGGCCACTCCGAGCACTGCATCGCCACCCATCCGTCGGACATGGCGGTGGCGCTGACCGCTCTCGACGCGCGTGTCGAGCTGTACGGCCCCGAGGGCGCCCGGAGTGTCGCGGCGGCGGACTTCCACCGGCTGCCCGGGGACCGGCCGGAGCAGGACACCGAGATCCGGCCCGGCGAGCTCGTCACGGGCGTGGTGCTGCCTGCCGCGACGGCCGGGCTGCCGTCGGCGTACCGCAAGGCCCGCGACCGCGCCTCGTACGCCTTCGCGCTCGCGTCCGTCGCGGCCGTGCTGCGGGTGTCGGACGGTGTGGTCGGCGGCGTGGGGCTCGCGTTCGGTGCGCTGGCGCACCGGCCGTGGCGGGCCCGGCGGGCGGAGGAGGCGCTGCTGGGTGCGGCTCCGACCGCCGCCGCGTTCGAGCACGCCGTAGACCTGGAACTGTCCGCCGCGCGGCCGCTGCGCGACAACGCCTACAAGGTGCCGCTGGCCCGGGGAATCGCCCTGGACGTGCTGTCCCGGCTCGCGGACACGGCGCTGACGAGGAGGACTTCATGACCGGCAGTGTGGGAGCCCCTGCCGAGCGCCGGGAGGGCCGGGAGAAGGTCAGCGGCACCGCCCGCTACGCCGCCGAGTACCACTTCCCCGGCCGGGCCCAGGCCTGGCCCGTGCCGGCGGCCGTCGCCCGGGGCCGGATGACCGGCGTCGATACGGCGGCCGCGCTGGCCGTGCCCGGTGTGCTCGCCGTCCTCACCCACGAGAACGCCCCGCGGCTCGCCGAGCCGGACGATCCCACGCTCGCCGTGCTCCAGGACCCGAGGGTTCCGCACCGCGGCTGGTTCGTGGCCCTGGTGGTGGCCGAGACCCTGGAGGCGGCGCGGGCCGGTGCCGCCGCGGTCCGTGTCGACTACGCCGCCGAAGAGCACGACGTGGCCCTCACCGCCTCGCACCCGGGGGTGTACGTCCCCGAGGAGGCCAACGGCGGGTATCCGGCCGTCCGCGAACAGGGCGACCCGGACGGGGCGTTCGGTTCCTCGGCCGCCCGGGTCGATGCCGCCTACCGGGTGCCGCCGTTGCACAACCACCCGATGGAGCCGCACGCCAGCACCGCCCGCTGGGACGACGGCCGGCTCACCGTGCACACCTCCAGCCAGGGCTCCGGTGCCGTACAGGGCGTGCTCGCCGGGCTCTTCGGCGTTCCCGCGGAGCGGATCGTCGTCACCGCCGAGCACGTCGGCGGCGGCTTCGGCTCCAAGGGCACGCCACGGCCCGACGTGGTGCTCGCCGCGATGGCGGCGCGGCACACCGGGCGGGCCGTCACCGTGGCGCTGCCCCGCAGGTACCTGCCCGCCGTCGTCGGGCATCGTGCGCCCACCCTGCACCGGCTGCGGCTCGGCGCCGACGCGGACGGGCGCCTCACCTCCCTCGTGCACGAGGTCACCACGCACACCTCCCGGATCAAGGAGTTCGTGGAGCAGGCGGCGGTGCCGGCGCGGGTGATGTACGCGACGCCCCACAGTCGTACGGAGCACCGGGTCGTGGCGCTGGACGTGCCCTCGCCGTCGTGGATGCGGGCGCCGGGCGAGGCGCCGGGCATGTACGCGCTGGAGTCCGCCATGGACGAGCTCGCCGCCGAGCTGGGCATGGACCCGGTCGAGCTGCGCGTCCGCAACGAGCCGGACGTCGAACCCGACAGCGGGAAGCCGTTCAGCAGCAGGCACCTCGTGGAGTGCCTGCGCGAGGGCGCCCGCCGCTTCGGGTGGGCCGGGCGCGATCCCCGCCCGGGCTCCCGCCGGGACGGGCCCCTGCTGCTGGGGACGGGTGTGGCGGCGGCGACGTATCCCGTGATGGTGTGGCCCGCCACGGCGTCGGCCCGCGCGCTGCCCGACGGGACGTTCCTGGTGCGGGTCAACGCCACGGACATCGGTACGGGGGCCCGGACCGTGCTCGCGCAGGTCGGCGCCGACGCCCTCGGCGCGCCGCTGGAGCGGGTGCGGATCGAGGTCGGCAGCACCGAACTCCCGTCGGCGCCACTGGCCGGCGGCTCGTCCGGCACGGCCTCCTGGGGCTGGGCCGTCCACGAGGCCTGCAGCCGGCTGGCGCGGCGGCTGACCGAACACGCCGGGCCGCTGCCCGGGCAGGGCCTCGACGCCCGCGCCGACACCCGGGGCGCGGCGGACGCCGAGAGCGACTGGGCGCGGCACGCCTTCGGGGCGCACTTCGCCGAGGTCGCCGTGGACTCGGTCACCGGCGAGGTCCGGGTCGGCCGGCTGCTCGGGGTGTACGCCGCGGGGCGCATCCTCAACGCCCGTACGGCACGCTCCCAGTTCGTCGGCGGCATGACGATGGGCCTGGGCATGGCGCTGACCGAGGGCAGCACGATGGACGCGGCGTTCGGTGACTTCACGGAGTCGGATCTGGCGTCGTACCACGTGCCGGTGCACGCCGACGTCGACGAGATCGAGGCGCACTGGCTGGACGAGGACGATCCCCGTCTCAACCCCATGGGCAGCAAGGGGATCGGGGAGATCGGCATCGTCGGGACGGCCGCGGCGATCGGCAACGCGGTCCACCACGCCACCGGCGTCCGCTTCCGCGAACTCCCGCTGACGCCCGACCGGGTACTGGCCGGGCTGCTCGACCACCGGGCGGCGAACGACGCCCGGACCGGCTCCCCAGTGGGCGGATCCGGTCCGGTGCGGGGAGGGTAGTCGTCACTCCGCCATCTGGCGTGCCTCGGGGGCCGGTGCGGGCGCCCACTGTCTGGCCGCGAGAGGCGCCACCATACGGAAGACCAGCGCGACGAGGGCCAGCAGTGCCGCACACACGGCGGCCGTTGCGGCGAGCCATGGCGGGGCGAGTGCGAGGTCCACGGCCCGGGACAGGGACCCCGACGGGAAGGAGCTCCTGTACGCCTGGGCCGCGGCCAGCACCGTGGGCACCACCACCGCCCCGGCCAGCACCACCGCGACGGGGCGCAGCGCCAGCAGCAGGGCCAGAACCGTGCACAGCACCGACAGTCCGAGGGCGAACGCGTGCAGGTGCAGGGACGCTCCGCCGCGCTGCAGCGGGAAGTGGGCCACCGCGCACAGGACCAGCGCCAGGGCCGCGAGCCAGCCCGACCACGACACGGACCTGGCCAGCCGGTCCGTCGCACGGGCGCGGTCCGCAGGCGGGTCGTCGCGCGTCCGGCGGGCCTCACGGGCCGGAGCCGGGTGTGCCGCACGGCGCTTGCCCGGCCGGCCGGGCTTCTCGGGTTTCCCGGTCGCCGCGTCCGGACGTGACGTCCCGGCCGGCAGGCGGCCGTTGCGGTCCAGACGTTCGAGGCCCAGGCGGTCGATCAGCTCGACCAGCTCCCCGACGGACCGGCGGGTGGCGGCTGCTCGGAGTGCCTCCTCGCGGACGTGGGGCATCTGCGGCTCCTTGTGCAGGAGGGTCACCAGCCGGGTCACCTCCTCCACCGGGCGGTGGGCGGCCGCGGCCCGGATCGCCTCGTCCGCGCAGTCGGCGGCGCGCGGGGGCTTCGTCAGCAGGGCGATCAGCCGGGAGACGTCCTCGACGGGCCGGGCCACTCCGGCCGTGCGCAGGGCGTCGACCCTCGCCTCCGCGTGGTCGGGCGACTCCTCCAGCGAGGTGATGAGGGCGACGACCTCCTCCAGGGGCCGGTCCGCCACGGCGGCGTGCACCAGGTCGCTGACGGCGTCGCCGTACGGCACCGCGGCGCCCTGCGCGGTGCCGGGCCGGAGTTCCACCGGGTTGTCGTCGAGGGAGCGGACGACGAACGGCCGCGTGCTCGGCTGGTCCGTCTCGTCCTGGCCGGGCGCGGCGGGCTGAGCGGGGTCGCCCGGCTCGGGCTCGGGAGGCTGCGCGGCCTCGTCCGGGCCGGAGGCGGCGGGCCGGGCGGGCTCGGCCGGCGCCTGGTCCGTCGGGTCCGGGGCGGGAGCAACAGGCCGTGCCTCAGCGGGATCCAGCCAATCCTGTGCGGGCGGGGCCGGGCGCGCCTCCGCGGGGTCCATCCAGTCCTGGCCCGGCGCGGGGGCCGCTCGACCGCCGGGTTCGAGACGGAGGGAGCGGACAGCGTGCTCTCATCGCCCGGGGCGGGGGTGGCAAACCAGCCGGTCGCCGTGCGCGAGCCGGGGGCCTCGGGCCGGGTCGCCGGGTCCGCCTGGTCCGAGCCAGGGGCGGCAGCCTGCGCCGGACCCTGCGCGGTCTCGTACACCCGCTCCGACTGGTCCAAGCCGGTCGCGGCGGGCCGGGCGGAGCTCGTGTCCGCCTCGGCCGAGACCGGCGTGGCCGGGCCGGTCCGGGCCCGGGGCGGCGGGCTGGGCGTCCGCACCGGCCGCCGGGTGAGCTCCGAGGGCACCGGGCTCGTCACCCCGCCGGTCGGAAGCGCCGTAGGTCTCGTGCGAACCGGGGGCGGGCTGCGTGCTCGTCTGCTCCACCTGGTACGTGCCGGTGGCGACGGTCGTCTCGGCGGACGGCTGGGCGGACCCGTTCGACTCGTCGGGTATGGCAGATTCGTTCGATCGGGGTGATGAAGAGCAGGTGGTCATACTCGCCTCCATGGGGAAGAGTGCGGCCGCTCCTGCGCCCCCCGTCGTCTGACGAGCGACGTTACGCTGACCATTACTAGGCGCCCCCGTCACACCGTGCCACTCGGGTGAGCCACCGGGATGACCGCCCGCACTGAGGCGGCATGGAAAATCCGCCGACGCGCCGATATGTCGGGCCCCGGCCGCAATACAGCCGCCGGAAACGGGAATCCAGGAAGGGACACCCCGTGTCGCGGCACGCCAGGAGGAGGGCAGCCCGTGGATACGACCACAACGGTGATCACGATGGCCGCGGTTCTCGCGGCCATCGTCCTCGCCTTCGCCGTCGGCATCCTCGTGCGACTGGTCAGGACGCGGCGCGAGCTGCGCCGCGCGGGACTGCCCACGGGCCCGCGCTGGGTCTTCTGGGGCGCGGTTCTCTATTTCGTGCTGCCCGCCGACGTGCTGCCCGATCCGGTGTACCTGGACGACATCGGCGTCCTGCTGCTCGCTCTGCGCACCGTGCGCGGCTCCCTCGGCGAGCGGGAGCGCGGTACGGCACACCGGCCGGACCGCCAACCGGCCCGATGACTACGGAAAGTAAGGAAACCAACCACCCGTTCGATTCGTATAAGTCTCTGGGAGCCGAAACGAGTCGGCGGACCGGGTGGCCGTGCCCCTGGATCCGGCTCGATCGGCGCAGCACCGACGAGGGAGAGACGATGCAACCGTTCGCGCTCAACTACGCGCGCCCGGCAGTGGAGTTGGAAGCTGCCATTCCGTACGTGTACGACGCCGGACAGCAGTTGAACGTGCTCCACGACGGCCGGGTGGCCGCCTCCGACTTCGCCCTGTTGAGGGAGGTCGGCACCACGACGTCCACCGCCGGCTCCAAGACGCACTTCGACGACTGACCGCGGGCCGCCGAAGATGACGGTACTGATCCTCACCTGCGAGGAGGACGTGACCGCGGACATGGTGGTCGTGCACCTGAACGCGACCGGGATTCCGGTGGTCCGCGTCGACCCCGCCGACCTGACCGGCGGTGTCGCACTGTCCGGGGAGTACGTCCACGGCCGATTCCGCGGCCACCTGTCCGCCGGGGGGCGGCTGGTGAGCATCGGGGGGCTGCGGTCGGTCTGGGTACGCAGGCCGGGCACCCCGGCGGGGCGGGCGGCCCAGCCGTCCGCGTGGCTGACCGAGGAGGCCGCCCAGGCGCTCTACGGGATGCTGCGGGGCTCGGACGCGCGCTGGATGAACCACCCCGACGCGGCCCGTCGGGCCCGGCACAAGCCCTGGCAGCTGCGTCTGGCCCAGCGGTGCGGCCTGCCCGTGCCGGCGACGCTGATCACGACCTTCCCGCGTGCCGCGCGCGAGTTCTCGGAGCGCTACCCGGACCTGGTGGTCAAACCGGTGTCGGGCGCGCATCCGCAGGATCCGCCCCGGGCCGTGCCGACCAGCCGGGTCGCGCCGGACACGGACTTCTCCGCCGTCGCGTTCGGGCCGACGCTGTTTCAGCGGCGGATCTCCAAGCGGGCCGACATCCGTCTCACCGTGGTGGGTGACCGGATGCTGGCGGCCCGCAAGGCGGCCGCCGCGGACGCGGACCCCGACGAGGTGGACGTGCGGTTCGCCGCGCCCGGCGCGCCGTGGCGGCCCACGGACGTGCCGTCGTGCATCGCGCCGGGCGTCCGGGCCTATCTGCGGGAGGCCGAACTGGCGTACGGGGCCTTCGACTTCGTCGAGGACGCCGACGGGACCTGGTGGTTCCTGGAGTGCAATCAGTCGGGGCAGTTCGGGTTCGTCGAGGTGGAGACGGGCCAGCCGATCGCCCGCACCATCGCCGAGTGGCTGGCCCGCCCCGTCCCCGCGGAGCCGTCGCACGTCAACGGCGCGAACAGGACGGCCTGTTGAGCACCGGGACCGGCCGTCCACCGGTCCTGGTTCACTGCTGCCGCGGCCCGGGAAGCATGGCCGTCCGCTGCCATCCGGTGCCCGGGGAGTGCGGGCGGTCGTAGCCGGGGGACTGCGCGGGCCGCATGACCAGCTCCAGTTCCCTGCTCACGCGTTCGGCCTCGCGGCGAACCTGTGTGGGCACATCGCCGCACTCCGCGATGAGTCGGTCGTAGATAGGGGAATCCTGGAACACCCGTCAACGCGCCTTTCTGCTCGTCGGCCCCGTGCGGGGGCGAGAGAGCCGAGTGTAGGCGGACCGGTGACCCGGAGTGTGAATTACCCGGGTGGACTTGACGCAGACCGGACATCCGTGACATGCGGGCGCCCGGGGCTCAGGCTCCTGTCGTGGAGCCCGGCCGGACGATCATCAGGACGGTGACCGTCGCCCACAGGAGGTTGAAGATGCCGGTGAACATGGCGAGTTGAGCCGTGTTCCGGTGCTCGACGACCTGTTCGCGCTTCAGTTGGCCGAGGAGCTCTTCCTGGCGGGGCAGGACGAAGGCGACCAGGATGCCCGCGGCGGCGGCGGTCAGCGCGATGGAAGTGACGAGCCATCCGCTGCCCAGGACGCCCATCGCGGCCCCGGTGGCGAACCCGAAGAGCGGGACGGTCAGCCCGATGCCGGCGTAGACGCGGCAGATGCGGTGCAGCAGCGCGACCGTGCTCACCGCCGACGCGTCGGGGGCGTGGCCGCCCGCGGGGACGGCGCGGCGCGCCGCGGGCGGGAACATGCTGGCCGCCACGGTCACGGGACCGATGGCGACGATGGCTGCGAGCACGTGCAGGGACAGCAGGATCTTGGTCACCGGGACTCTTTCCATGATGCGATCGACGGTGGCGGGCCCACGTTAGGGAGCCCGGACGTGATCGCCCATGGGCTGAAACGACAGCTTCCAACGGATTCCCGCCAACTCGTCTGACCTGCTCTCTTGTACCGCGGGCCGGCGCTTGGGCGGTTCGTGCGCCTGGCGGGAATGCGCCTAGGGTGGCGGTCATGCACTCCGTTGCGATCCTGGTTCTCGACCGTGTGGTGCCGTTCGACATGGCGGCGCCCCAGCAGACGTTCGCCTGGACCCATATGCCGGACGGGCGGCCGGCCTACCGGGTCCGGTTGTGCGCCGAGACGCCGGAGGTGCGCGCGGACGGCGGTTTCACCCTGCGCATCGACCGGGGCCTCGATGCGCTGGCGGAGGCCGACACGATCATCGTGCCGGGCTGCTCCCCCGAGGCCCCGCCGCCGTCCGCCCGGGTGCTGGCGGCCCTGCGGCAGGCCGCCGAGGCCGGTACTCGGATCGCGTCCGTGTGCGTGGGGGCCTTCGTGCTGGCGGAGGCCGGGCTGCTGGACGGGCTGCGCGCCACCACGCACTGGGTGGCCGCGGATGAGCTGGCCCGCCGTTTCCCGCGGGTCGAGGTGGAGCCGGACGTGCTGTACGTCGACAACGGACAGATCCTCACCTCGGCCGGTGCGGCCGCCGCGCTGGACCTGTGTCTGCACATGATCCGGCGGGATCTGGGGTCGGCCGTCGCGGCGAACATCGCCCGGATGTCGGTCATGCCGCTGGAACGGGAGGGCGGGCAGGCCCAGTTCATCGTGCACGAGCACCCACCGGTACCCCGGGGATCGGCGCTGGAGCCGCTGCTGGAGTGGATCGAGGACAACCTCGCGCACGAGGTGACGCTGAGCGCGCTGGCGGAGCGCGCCGGGATGAGCGAGCGGACGTTCAGCCGCCGCTTCCGGGAACAGACCGGCACGACGCCGTTGCAGTGGCTGTTGCGGGCGCGGGTGCGGCGCGCCCAGTACCTGCTGGAGAACACCGACCACTCCGTGGAACGGATCGCGCGGCAGGCGGGGTTCGGCTCGCCGACGGCGTTCCGCGAGCGGTTCCGCAAGGTGGTGGGCACGACGCCGTACGCGTATCGCACGGCGTTCCACGGGAAGACCAAGGCCCCGGCG
>KE354193.1 GCA_000415505.1 Streptomyces afghaniensis 772 | reverse complement strand
GTACATCAACTCGGGCCAGTTCACCGAGGTCCCCCCGCTGCCGTCGAAGACCGAAGAGCAGGCCCGGGCCAGGCTGGACGATGCCGGGCTCGAGGTCGGCAAGGTCAGCCACGCCTACAGCGACACCGTCAAGCGCGGCACGATCATCGGCACCCACCCTGAGCCGGGCACCCGTATCCGCCTCAACGACTCGGTGGCCTTCACCGTCTCCGACGGCCCGGAGAACGTGCGGGTGCCCGCCCTGGAGGGGCAGCGGCTGGACAAGGCCCGGTCCCTGCTGCAGGGGGACGGGCTGGAGCCGGGCATGGTCACCCGGGAGTTCAGCGAGGACGTACCCAAGGGCTCGGTGATCTCCGCACGGCCGGCGGACGGCACGAAGGTGCGCGCGGGCACGGCCGTGGCGCTCGTCGTCAGCAAGGGCAGCCCCATCGACATTCCCGACGTCACCGGTGACGACCTGGCCGACGCCAGGGCCGAGCTGACGGACGCCGGTCTCAAGGTGAAGGTCGCCGCCGAGCGGGTCACCTCCTCCGAGTTCGACAAGGGCCAGGTCGCCAAGCAGAGCCCGAACCCCGGCGGCCGGGCCGCCGAGGGTGACACGGTGACGCTGACGGTGTCCAAGGGCCCGGAGATGATCGAGGTCCCGGACGTGGTCGGCGACAGCGTGGACGACGCCACGCGGGAGCTGGAGAGCGCCGGGTTCCAGGTCGACGAGGACCGCGGACTGCTCGGACTGTTCGGCGACACGGTGAAGGACCAGTCCGTGAAGGGCGGGGAGAGCGCGCCCAAGGGCTCGACGATCACCATCAAGATCAGGTGACGGATGCGGGCAGGGGGCCCGTGGACGGGGCAGGGCCGGACGCATGACACCCTGAACGGGTGAACAATCAGCTGTCCGGCCCCTCCCGCAACCCCGTGGGCGGCCACGTCCCCGTGGCCGGTGGGCTCCACTCCGTCGGCCTGACCTACGCCCGTGACCTGAAGGCGGAAACCGTCCAGGTCTTCGTCGCCAACCCGCGCGGCTGGGCCACACCGGCCGGCAATCCGAAGCAGGACGAGGCGTTCCGCGCCGCGTGCGAGGCCGAGTCGATCCCGGCGTACGTGCACGCCCCCTACCTGATCAACTTCGGCTCGCACACCGAGGCGACCGTGGAGCGGTCGGTGGAGTCGCTGCGGCACTCGCTGCGCCGCGGGCGGGAGATCGGGGCGCTGGGCGTGGTCGTGCACACCGGCAGTGCGACCGGCGGCCGGGAGCGGTCGGTGGCGCTGAAGCAGGTCCGGGAGCAGCTGCTGCCGCTGCTCGACGAGCTGACCCACGACGACGACCCGTATCTGCTGCTGGAGTCGACCGCGGGCCAGGGCGCCTCCCTGTGCTCGCGGACCTGGGACTTCGGCCCGTACTTCGAGGCGCTGGACGCCCACCCGATGCTCGGCGTGTGCCTGGACACCTGCCACATCTTCGCCGCCGGGCACGACCTGACCGGCCCCAGCGGCATGCACCGGACGCTGGACCTGCTGGTGGACACGGTCGGCGAGGGCCAGCTGAAGCTGATCCACGCCAACGACTCCAAGGACGTGGTGGGCGCCCACAAGGACCGGCACGAGAACATCGGCGTCGGCCACATCGGCGAGGACCCGTTCCGCGCCCTGATGACGCACCCCGCGACCGAGGGCGTGCCGCTGATCATCGAGACGCCGGGCGGCAAGGAGGGGCACGCGGCGGACGTGGAGCGGCTGAAGAAGCTGCGCGACTGCTGAAGACCTCGAAGATCCGGGAAGCCAAGATCCCGGAGGCGTCAGAGCCTCAAAGGCCTCACAGGTCGGGACCGTCCCCCGGCTCCTCCTGGTACGAGTAGCGCTGCTCCTGCCACGGATCGCCGATGTTGTGGTAGCCCCGCTCCTCCCAGAAGCCGCGCCGGTCGGCGGTCATGTACTCCACGCCGCGCACCCACTTGGGGCCCTTCCAGGCGTACAGGTGGGGCACGATCAGGCGCAGCGGGAAGCCGTGCTCGGCGGTGAGCAGTTCGCCGTCCTTGTGGGTGGCGAACAGGACGTGCTCGGAGGCGAAGTCGGACAGCCGGAGGTTGGAGCTGAATCCGTACTCGGCCCACACCATCACATGGGTGACGTCGTCCGCGGGCGGCGCGATGTCGAGGATCGTGCGCGCGGGGACACCGCCCCACTCGGCGCCCAGCATGCTGAACTTCGTGACGCAGTGCAGATCGGCCACGACGGTGGTGTACGGCAGGGCCGTGAACTCCTCATGGGTCCAGCAGTGCTTGCCGCCGTCCGCCGTGGCGCCGAAGACCCTGAACTCCCAGCGCTCGGGCCGGAACTTGGGGACGGGCCCGTAGTGCGTGACCGGCCAGCCGCGCTGCACCCGCTGTCCCGGCGGAAGCCCGGGCTGCGTCGCTCCTGCCGGATCGCGCCCTTCTCCCGATTCGTGTCCCGCCGGCTGACCCATGACTCCATCCTGACAGACCCCCGGTGATGCCCCTGACCGGGGCAACCCCAAAACAGGGCATTAAGAACTAAGCATGCCCTTACTTACTAAGTGAAGACTTACTGGACGATCTTCGTCGCCGATGGAATCATGCGGCGCAACCTGCCAGTTCCCCCCGCGCGGAAGGAGCCTCTGCGATGCAGGGCGACCCCGAGGTACTCGAATTCCTGAACGAGCAGTTGACCGGCGAGCTGACGGCGATCAACCAGTACTGGCTGCACTACCGGATCCAGGACAACAAGGGCTGGACCAAGCTCGCCAAGTACACGCGTGAAGAATCCATCGACGAGATGAAACACGCGGACAAGATCACCGAACGCATTCTCATGCTGGACGGCCTGCCCAACTACCAGCGGCTCTTCCATGTCCGGGTCGGTCAGACGGTCACCGAGATGTTCCAGGCGGACCGGCAGGTCGAGGTCGAGGCGATCGACCGCCTCAAGCGCGGCATCGAGGTGATGCGCAGCAAGGGCGACATCACGTCCGCGAACCTCTTCGAGTCGATCCTCGAGGACGAGGAGCACCACATCGACTACCTGGACACACAGCTGGAGCTCATCGACAAGATCGGCGAGGCACTGTACATCGCACAGCAGATCGAGCAGCCGAGCTAGCTCTAGGCGGCGTCTTCCAGCTCCGCGAGCACCGGCTGGCCCCGGTCGGCCATCTCACGGCGAGGGCACGCACCCCTGCCCAGAATCGCCTGGATGCGGCGTACACAAGACCCGCAGTCCGTGCCCGCCTTGCAGGCGGAGGCTATCTGCCGAGGGGTGCAGGCACCGCCGTCCGCGTGCTGCTTGACCTGCTGCTCGGTGATCCCGAAGCAACTGCACACGTACACGCGGTCCACCTCCCGGCAGGGTCGTTTCCAAGGCGCCGTCCCCGTTGATCGGTGAGGCTAACCTAACCTTACCCGCCGGGTGGGAGGCGCAAAAGTGGAGAGGGGCGCGGATCGTATGTGATCCGCGCCCCAGTCGATGTCGGGGTAACAGGCGAACCCGTTACTGGTCCCTGTACATCTCGGCCACGAGGAACGCCAGGTCCAGCGACTGGCTGCGGTTGAGCCGCGGGTCGCATGCCGTCTCGTAGCGCTGGTGCAGATCGTCGACGAAGATCTCGTCGCCGCCGCCCACGCACTCGGTGACGTCGTCGCCGGTCAGCTCCACGTGGATGCCGCCGGGGTGGGTGCCGAGCGCCTTGTGGACCTCGAAGAAGCCCTTGACCTCGTCGAGCACGTCGTCGAAGCGGCGGGTCTTGTGCCCGGAGGCCGCCTCGAAGGTGTTGCCGTGCATCGGGTCGGTCACCCAGGCCACGGTGGCGCCCGAGGCGGTGACCTTCTCGACCAGCTCGGGGAGCTTGTCGCGGACCTTGTCGGCGCCCATGCGGACGATGAACGTCAGCCGGCCCGGCTCACGCTCCGGGTCGAGGCGCTCGATGTACTGCAGCGCGTCCTCGGCCGTGGTCGTCGGACCCAGCTTGATCCCGATGGGGTTGCGGATCTTCGACGCGAACTCGATGTGCGCGTGGTCCAGCTGCCGGGTGCGCTCGCCGATCCACACCATGTGCGCGGAGACGTCGTACAGCTGCCCGGTGCGCGAGTCGACCCGGGTCAGGGCGGACTCGTAGTCGAGCAGCAGCGCCTCGTGCGACGAGAAGAACTCGACGGTCTTGAACTCCTCCGGGTCGACCCCGCAGGCGTGCATGAAGTTCAGCGCGTTGTCGATCTCGCGCGCCAGCTGCTCGTAGCGCTGCCCCGACGGGGACGACTTCACGAAGTCCTGGTTCCAGGCGTGCACCTGGCGCAGGTCGGCGTAGCCGCCGGTGGTGAAGGCGCGCACCAGGTTCAGCGTGGAGGCCGAGGCGTGGTACATCCGCTTCAGCCGCTCGGGGTCCGGGATGCGGGCCTCTTCGGTGAAGTCGAAGCCGTTGACGGAGTCGCCCCGGTACGTGGGCAGCGTCACGCCGTCGCGGGTCTCGGTCGGCTTGGAGCGCGGCTTGGAGTACTGGCCGGCGATGCGGCCGACCTTCACGACCGGCACGGACGCGGCGTACGTCAGCACGGCGCCCATCTGGAGCAGCGTCTTGAGCTTGTTGCGGATCTGGTCCGCCGACACCGCGTCGAAGGCCTCGGCGCAGTCGCCGCCCTGGAGGAGGAACGCCTCTCCCTTGGCGACGGCCGCCATCCGGGCGCGCAGCTGGTCGCACTCGCCCGCGAAGACGAGCGGCGGATACGACTCGAGGTCCGCAACGACTGCGCGCAGAGCCTCGGTGTCGGGGTACTCGGGCTGCTGCGCCGCGGGCAGGTCTCGCCAGGTGTTGCCAGCACTCGCGCTGGACTTAGCGTTCACGGTCACGGCCTCAACATTACGGGGTCGTGTCGGGCGTCCTGACCCATGCCCAGCAATTGAGACACGGGGTACACGACTCGGACATGGGGTAGGGTGCCTGTCATGTTCGCGCACTCGATCCAGACCTGGTGGTGGACCGCTCATCCGGCGGCCCACTGACTGCGCGTACGACAGACTTCGCGAAGGCCGCCCGAGGGCGGCCTTCGGTGTTTCCCTTAGGTCCGCTCCTCACCGACATCGATCGCCGTCGATCGACAGCCACGGAGGAACCATGGACCTGACACAGCTGCTGCACGAGCCCCGCCCCTTCGCCCTGCTCCGCCGCCGCACCCCGGGCCACGACCACGACCTGATCGAGGTCCTCATCGGCCCGGTCACCACGTACGACCGCCTCGCCGACCTCCCCGACGAGGGCCTGGCGCTCGTCCCCTTCCGGCAGATCCGCGAGCGCGGCTTCGACGTCCGCGACGACGGCACGCCGCTGTCGGTGCTGACACCCGCGGAGTCCCACGCCGTCCCGCTCGCCGACGCCCTGGAGCAGCTCCCGGCGCACGACGTGCGGGTCGAGGGCGGTGGCTTCGACGTCGGTGACGAGGAGTACGCGGAGATCGTCGGGCGCGTGCTGCGGGAGGAGATCGGGCGGGGCGAGGGCGCGAACTTCGTCATCCGGCGGACGTACGAGGGTGAGATCCCCGGGTTCGGCCGGGCCGACGCGCTGGCGCTGTTCCGGCGGCTGCTGGAGGGCGAGCGGGGCGCGTACTGGACGTTCGTCGTGCACACCGGCGACCGGACGCTGGTCGGGGCGAGCCCCGAGGTGCACGTGCGGATGTCCGGCGGCACGGTCGTCATGAACCCGATCAGCGGCACCTACCGCTATCCCGCCGAGGGGCCGACCCCCGAGCACCTGCTGGACTTCCTCGCCGACGGCAAGGAGATCGAGGAGCTGTCGATGGTCGTCGACGAGGAGCTCAAGATGATGTGCACCGTCGGCGACATGGGCGGGGTCGTCGTCGGGCCCCGGCTGAAGGAGATGGCGCACCTCGCGCACACCGAGTACGAGCTGCGCGGGAAGTCCTCCCTGGACGCGCGCGAGGTCCTGAAGGAGACCATGTTCGCGGCGACCGTCACGGGCTCGCCGGTGCAGAACGCCTGCCGGGTCATCGAGCGGCACGAGGTCGGCGGGCGCGGCTACTACGCCGGTGCGCTGGCCCTCCTCGGGCGGGATTCGGGCGGGGCCCAGACGCTCGACTCCCCCATCCTCATCCGCACGGCCGACATCGACGCCGGCGGCCGGCTGCGGGTGCCGGTGGGCGCCACGCTCGTGCGCGGGTCCGACCCGGCGGGCGAGGTCGCGGAGACGCATGCGAAGGCGGCCGGAGTGCTGACGGCGCTGGGCGTGCGGCCGGGACGGCCGCGCGAGGAGTCCGTACGGCCGCGGCTGGCCGAAGATCCGCGCGTACAGGACGCGCTCGACGGGCGCCGGGCCTCGCTCGCGCCGTTCTGGTTGCGGATGCAGGAGCCGTCCGGGGAACTCGCCGGACACGCCCTGGTCGTCGACGGCGAGGACACCTTCACGGCGATGCTCGCGCATGTGCTGCGGTCGGGCGGACTGGAGGTGACCGTCCGGCGGTACGACGAGGACGGGCTCCGCGAGGCGGTGCTCGCGCACGAGGGCCCGGTCGTGCTCGGCCCGGGCCCCGGCGACCCCTCCGACCTCACCGATCCCAAGATGCGGCTCCTGCGGAGCCTCACCGCCGAGGTCATCCGTGAGCACCCGCACGGCGTGCTCGGCGTCTGCCTCGGGCACGAGCTGATCGCGGCCGAGCTCGGGCTGGAGATCGTACGGAAGGACGTGCCCTACCAGGGGGCGCAGACGACGATCGATCTGTTCGGGCGGCCGGAGACGGTCGGTTTCTACAACAGCTTCGTGGCGCGCTGCGACGAAGGGGCCGGACAGGAGCTGGCCGCGCACGGCGTGGAGGTCAGCCGCTCGGCGAACGGGGAGGTGCACGCGCTGCGGGGGCCCGGGTTCGCGGGGCTGCAGTTCCACCCCGAGTCGGTGCTGACGCTGAACGGGGCGCGGGTCGTGCGGGACCTGGTGGGGCAGCTGCGGGGCACGAGCGCGCCCTCGGTGTAGCACGGGGTCCGGTCGGGACCGCGCGGCCCCGACCGGCACCTGGACCAGGCGGTCAGCCGAAGAACACCCCGACCTCCTCGTACAACGTCGGGTCCACCGTCTTCAGACGGGCCGTCGCGTCCGCGATGGGGACACGAACGATGTCCGTGCCGCGCAGGGCGACCATGGTTCCGAAGTCGCCGTCGCGGACGCAGTCGATGGCGTGCAGGCCGAAGCGCGTGGCGAGCCAGCGGTCGAAGGGGCTGGGGGTGCCGCCGCGCTGGATGTGACCCAGGACCGTGGTGCGGGCCTCCTTGCCCGTGCGCTTCTCGATCTCCTTGGCGAGCCACTCGCCGACCCCGGACAGGCGGACGTGCCCGAAGGAGTCCAGCGACTGGTCCTTGAGGACCATGTCGCCGTCCTTGGGCATGGCGCCCTCCGCGACGACCACGATCGGCGCGTACGACGCCCGGAAACGGGACGTCACCCAGGCGCACACCTGCTCGACGTCGAAGCGCTGCTCGGGGATGAGGATGACGTTCGCGCCGCCGGCCAGGCCCGAGTGCAGGGCGATCCAGCCGGCGTGCCGGCCCATCACCTCGCAGACCAGGACCCGCATGTGGGACTCGGCGGTGGTGTGCAGCCGGTCGATGGCCTCGGTCGCGATGCCGACCGCGGTGTCGAACCCGAAGGTGTAGTCCGTGGCGGACAGGTCGTTGTCTATCGTCTTCGGCACGCCCACGCAGGGCACGCCGTGCTCGTCGGACAGCCGGGCGGCCACGCCCAGGGTGTCCTCGCCGCCGATGACGATCAGCGCCTCGACCTCCAGCTCGGCGAGGTTCTCCTTGATCCGGCGGATGCCGTTCCGCTCCTTCAGCGGGTTGGTCCGCGAGGAGCCGAGGATGGTGCCGCCGCGGGGCAGGATGCCGCGCACGGCGGGGATGTCGAGACGGACGGTGTCGTTTTCCAAGGGCCCTCGCCAGCCGTCCCGGAAGCCGGTGAAGTCGTAGCCGTACTCCTGCACGCCCTTGCGGACGATGGCCCGGATGACGGCGTTGAGTCCGGGGCAGTCGCCGCCTCCGGTCAGTACTCCGACGCGCATGGAACAGTCCCTTCGCCGCAGGTGCCTGACGAAGGGTCAGTGTGACGTGCGCCTCACTCGTCGTCGAGGCCGCGCTCTATCGCGTACCGCACGAGCTCCACGCGGTTGTGCAACTGGAGCTTGCCGAGAGTGTTCTGAACGTGGTTCTGCACCGTGCGGTGGGAGATGACCAGGCGTTCGGCGATCTGCTTGTAGCTCAGGCCCTTGGCGACGAGGCGCAGCACCTCGGTCTCACGGTCGGTGAGCCGGGGCGCCTTCGGCTCGTCGGTGTCGGGAGCGGGAGCGGGTTCGGAGGCCAGGCGGCGGTACTCGCCGAGGACCAGCCCGGCGAGGCCGGGGGTGAAGACGGGGTCGCCCACGGCCGTGCGGCGGACCGCGTCCTGGAGTTCCTCGGTGGAGGCCGACTTCAGCAGATAGCCGGTCGCGCCGGACTTCACGGCTTCCAGGACGTCGGCGTGCTCACCGCTCGCGGACAGCACCAGGACGCGCAGCGCGGGGTTCGCGGCGACGACCTCCTTGCAGACCTGGACGCCGGGCTTGCCGGGCAGGTTCAGGTCGAGCACGAGCACCTCGGGTGCGGCGGCCTTGGCGCGGCGCACGGCCTGCTCGCCGTCGCCCGCGGTGGCGACCACCTCGAAGCCCGACTCGGCCAGGTCACGGGCGACCGCGTCGCGCCACATGGGGTGGTCGTCGACCACCATGACCCTGATCGCGTCCCGCAGGTCCGCAGTGCTCTCCGTCATCGCTGCTCCGCCTTCCCCCGTACGGTCGTCACGTCCTTCGGTACCTTCAGCTCGACCTCCGTGCCCTGGCCCGGCACCGAGATCAGCTCCGCGCTGCCGCCGAGGTCGCGCAGCCGGCCGCGGATCGACAGGGCGACACCGAGCCGCCCCTCGCCCTCGGCCTGGGCGAGCCGCCCTTCCGGGATGCCGGGTCCGTCGTCCCGTACGGTGACGATCACCTCGTCCGGCTCGTCCTCGACGAGGATCCACGCGCGCGCCTGCTCCCGGCGTGCTTGCGGACGTTGTCCAGCGCCGCCCCGACGGCGGCGGCCACCTCCCGGGCGGCGACCGGCACCAGCGGCACGGGCGCGCCGGGCTCGGCGAGGCTGACCTTGGCTCCGGCGTACGGCGCGAGCAGGGCGCGCAGGTCGACGGGGCCGCTCTCCTCCGGCTGTTCCTCGACGGCCCGGACGACGGCTCCCTCGGTGGCGTCCTCCGAGACCCGGGAGACGGGCACCAGTCCGCCGGAGACCAGGGTGCGCAGCGCGACCTCCTGCTCACCGGCCATCCGGCCCAGCTCGGCCGCCTCACCGCCGATCACCGCGCCGCGCCGCTGCACCATCGCCAGCACCTGGAGCACGCTGTCGTGGATGTCCCGGGCGAGGCGCTCCCGCTCGCGTGTCGCGGCCTCGATCTCCAGGGCGCGGGCGAGGGTGCGTTCGGAGGCGCGGGCGACCTCCACGACGTAGCCGATGGCGATGGAGGCGATGCAGACGAGGATGACGTTGTGGACGGTGTCGCGGGCCGGGCTGCCGCGCTCGATCAGGTTGGCGGCGGCCACGAGGCTGGAGGCCAGGGCCGCCCAGCGCCAGCCGCCCTTGACGGCGAAGGCGAGGACGGCACCTGCGGTCCATATCGACGGCAGCGTCGGGCCGCCCGCCTGGACCCGCTCGTGCGCGTCGGCGACGGGCGTGAGCAGGATGCCGGTGAGGGCGACGGTCAGATCGGCGGCGAGGAACCCCTTGGTGCAGCGGGCGGCGCTCGCGACCCGGGGCAGTGTGGCCAGGGTCCACGCGGCCAGCACGACGTAGTAGGCGACGGCGACCCAGGGCCGGACGAACTCCTCGTAGGCGGTGGCGAACAGGCCGATCGCGTACAGCATCGTGAGCACCCGGTAGGCGGTCAGCGCACGCCACAGCGGCTGTTCGACCGACATCCTCATGACTCGCTCGCGCCTGGCCATCTCCCCCACCCCCGGAACGCGCCCCCGACCAGGGCTCCGTCCGCCTCTTCTCCGGCTCCTACCGCTCCGGCTTTTCCTTGTCGGCCTGTTCCTTCTCCGCCTGTTCCTTCTCCGCCCGGGCGAGCGCGGCCTTCGCCGCCTTCTCGGCTTCCTTCTCCGCCTTCGCCGCCTCCGCGAGCTGCCTCTTCATGGCCGTCGCGTACATGTCGACGTACTCCTGGCCGGAGAGCTTCATGATCTCGTACATGACCTCGTCGGTCACCGCGCGCAGCACGAACCGGTCGTGCTCCATGCCCTGGTAGCGGCTGAAGTCCAGGGGCTTGCCGATCCGGATGCCGGGACGCATCAGCTTGGGCATGACCTTCCCGGGCGGCTGGATCTTCTCCGTGTCGATCATGGCGACGGGGATGACGGGCGCGCCGGTCGCCAGCGCCACGCGCGCGAGGCCGCCCGGCTTGCCACGGTAGAGCCGCCCGTCGGGCGAGCGCGTCCCCTCCGGGTAGATGCCGAACAGCTCGCCGCGCTCCAGCACCTCGATGCCGCTCCTGATGGCGGCCTCACCCGCGCCGCGCGCACCGGAGCGGTCCACGGGCAGCTGGCCGACGCCCTTGAAGAACGCGGCCGTCAGCCGGCCCTTCACCCCGGGCGTGGTGAAGTACTCGGCCTTCGCGATGAACGTGACCTTGCGGTCCAGGACCGCGGGCAGGAAGAACGAGTCCGAGAAGGACAGGTGGTTGCTCGCCAGGATCGCGGGGCCCTCGTCGGGAATGTTCTCCAGGCCTTCCACCCAGGGCCTGAAGGCGACCTTCAGCGGTCCCCCAACAGCGACCTTCATCGCGCCGTACAACAACCGAGTGCCTCCTGTATGTGTCGATCAGACCTTAACCCGGCACGCCGTCAAAGGCGCCGACGGCCCTGGTCGGTGTCAGTGCCGTCGCGTACGGTGAAGGTCCCGCGAACGCCGTGCGATCCCTGCGATGACGTTCCGTGACCATCCGTGATCGTGTCCGTCCCTTCTCACGACCAGGAGGCCGAAGGTGCCGGTCCTTGCCGGAGCCGAGCCGTTTCGCCACGAGGGCGGGGAGATCGCCGTGCTCCTCTGCCACGGCTTCACCGGTTCACCGCAGTCGCTGCGCCCCTGGGCGGAGCATCTCGCCGCCCGCGGCATGACCGTCTCGCTGCCGCTGCTGCCCGGGCACGGCACGCGCTGGGAGGACCTGCGGATCACCGGCTGGCAGGACTGGTACGCGGAAGTGGAGCGCGAGCTGCGCCTGCTGTGCGAGCGCCGCGAGCAGGTGTTCGTGGCGGGTCTGTCGATGGGCGGCGCGCTGGCCCTGCGGCTCGCCGCGCGGCACGGCGACGCCGTCAGCGGTGTGGTGGTCGTCAACCCGGCGAACAAGGTGCACGGCCTGGCCGCGCACGCCCTCCCGGTGATCCGCCACCTCGTCCCCGCGACGAAGGGCATCGCCAGCGACATCGCCAAGCCGGACAGCAGGGAGCTGGGCTACGACCGGGTGCCGCTGCACGCCGCGCACTCCCTGCGCCAGTTCTTCCAGGTCGCCGACCGTGAGCTGCCGCAGGTCACCCAGCCGGTGCTGCTGCTGCGCAGCCCGCAGGACCATGTGGTGCCGCCGGCCGACTCGGCCCGTATCCTCAGCCGCATCTCGTCGACGGACGTGAAAGAGGTCCTCCTGGAACAGAGCTACCACGTCGCCACGTTGGACCATGACGCGGACCGGATCTTCGAGGAGAGCACCGCTTTCATCGGTCGGCTCGCGTCCGGCCTCGGCAAGGAGCCCGGTCTCGGCAAGGAAGGGACGACCGCAGGTGGCTGAGCACGACTCCGACCGCGAGGGCCGCGAGCCGGACGAGAAGGGCGTCCCGTTCGACGAGGAGGCCGCCTGGGCGGCGATCGTCGCCGGGTACGGCGAGGAGCCGCCGGACCCGCCGGGCGCCAAGCCGTTCAAGTCGGTCGAGGACCTGGCGCTGCTGGAGCCTCCGACCAACGACGACCGGGTCGACCGGGTGGACACGGCCGCGTCGGCGCCCTCGGAGGCCGGGAAGCCCGGCGAGCCGGACGGGCCGGAGCCGAAGGAATCCGGCGACAAGCCGGCCAAGCCGCTGGGCGGCTCCGTCTCCTTCGCGCCCGGCGTCGGCCCGCGCGACTACACCGCGCCCGAGCCCGCCGAGGACGACTTCGACGAGGACGACGAGGGCCACTTCGTGCCGCCGGAGCCGCCCCCGCTGCCGTCCGCCGATCCCACCGCGAAGTTCGCCTGGCTCGGTGTGCTGGGCGGGCCGGTGCTGCTTCTGCTGGCCGTGCTGCTCGACTGGGAGATGACCTGGTGGCTGACCACGCTGAGCATCGGCGGGTTCGTCGGCGGGTTCGCGACGCTGGTGATGCGGATGCGGACGGACGACGAGGACGATGACGACCCGGGGCGCGGTGCCGTCGTCTAGGCGGCTCGTTTTCAGGCGGCTGGAATCTTGAGGGCGGCCAGGACCGGGAGATGGTCCGTGGCCGCCCTCAGGTCTGTGTCGGTCACCCCCGGCTGCCCGGACGGCACGCCGCAGCCCAGCACCTCGATGCCCTTGGTCGCGAAGATCGCGTCGATGCGCTGGTAGGGGTCGGCGGGGGTCCAGGTGTGCTCGCCGCCCCAGGGGGACGCGGCCCGGCAGTCGGTCAGGGTGTCGGTCAGCCGGCGGAAGGCGGGGCCGTCGGGGCGTTCGTTCAGGTCGCCGCCGGCGATCACGTGCTCCACGCCCATGCCGGCGAGCCGGTCCAGGAGCATGCCGGCCTGGTCGTAGCGCTCGTCCTTCTGGAGCGACAGGTGACAGCTCAGGACGCCGAGGCGGGTGCCGGCGAAGCGGACGACGGCGGTGGCGAAGCCACGGCGGTGCAGGCCGGGGGTGTGGGGCAGGAGGATGTCCTCCGTGCGTTCGACGCTCGCCCGGAGTGAGCTGAGGATCGCCGGGCCGGTGGTGGTGGCGCCCCCGGTGACGACGACCAGGTCGGATTCGCGGGCCAGACGGGCGAGTTTCTTGCGCCAGCGGAAGAAGCGGGGGGCTTCTTGGATCAGGACCAGGTCGGGCTCGCAGGCGCGGATGACACGGGCCAGGGCGTCGGTGTCGTCGCGCATCGACCGGATGTTGTAGCTCAGGACCCTGATGACCGCGGAACCGTCGGGTTCGGTACGGGAGTTGGGGAGCAGGGGCATGTGATCAATTTACGCCCAATGGCTCGGGGCGCGGGGATGGTGCGCGAGTGCCGGTTGTTCGTGGCTGCTCGCGCAGTTCCCCGCGCCCCTGAGGGCGTCACATGATCGGGTCGGGTTCCCTCGCCAGGTCCGCTGCTCCCACCAGGCCGGCCTTGTTGCCCAGTTCCGCGGCGCGGACCTCGGCGACCGGGCGCCAGTTGCCGCCGACCAGCCAGCGCTTGTAGGACTTTCGGATCGGGCCCAGGACCAGTTCGCCCTCGTCGGAGAGGCCGCCGCCGACGATGAAGGCGGACGGGTCGAAGAGGGAGGCGAGGTCGGCGAGGCCCGCGCCGACCCAGCGGGCCAGTTCGCGGTAGGAGTCGACGGCCACGCGGTCGCCCTGGCGGGCGGCCATGGAGATGTGCTTGCCCTCGATGCCGTCGGGCGTGCCGTTGCCGAGGCCCAGCAGGATCTCGGCGTTCTCCGGGGTGGCGTTGGCGCGCTGCTTGGCGTACCTCACCAGTGCCCGGCCCGACGCGTACTGCTCCCAGCAGCCCTGCGAGCCGCAGCCGCACAGCAGGCCGTCCGGCACCATGCGGATGTGGCCGAACTCGGCGGCCACGCCGAAGTGCCCGCGGCGCAGCTTGTTGCCGATGATGATGCCGCCGCCGAGGCCGGTGCCGAGCGTGATGCAGATGACGTTGCGGTGGCCCTTGCCCGCGCCGAACTTGTACTCGCCCCACGCCGCGGCGTTCGCGTCGTTCTCGACGACCACCGGGAGGCCCACACGGGCCTCGACCTTCTCCTTGAGCGGCTCGTTGCGCCAGTGGATGTTGGGCGCGAAGTAGACCTCGGAACGCTGCCGGTTCACATAGCCGGCCGCGCCGATGCCCACGCCGACGATGTCGTGCCCGACGCGTGCGCCTTCCACCGCCGATGCGATGGCGTCCACGATGCCCTCAGGCGTGCCCGGGGTCGGCACCTTGTGGGTCGAGAGGATGTTGCCTTCCTCATCGACCACGCCGGCCGCGATCTTCGTGCCGCCGATGTCGACGCCGATGGTGAGTCCCATGAATCCCTCAGTTTCGGTCGAGCCCCGCTACGGCCAACGGTACCCGAGGCACGCCGTCGGGTTCGCTGTCGTCCGCACGCTGGGCGGGACCGGCGGCGGCACGCCGGTCGCGGCTCGTTTCGAGGAGGGGGGCTCAGTCCAGGTCGATGTGCTCCCCAGGGCCGGTGTCGTCGCCCCGGTCATGACGTTCGTCCAGGTCACGTGGGTCGATCCGGTCGTCACGGCCGGTCCAGCGCCGCTCCTGGGCCTCGACGGCGGAGCGGTAGGCGGCGAGCAGTTCGTTCCCGGCGGCGGCCAGGTGGTCGAAGACGTCCGGGTTGCGTTCGATGACGGGTTCCACGGCGGCCTTGGCCTGCTGGACGACCTGGCGGACGACCTGTTCGGCGGCTGGCCCCGCGACCGCGCCGAACAGCGGGGACTGGATCCCCGACAGCTTGTCCGCGACGGCGTCGACGAGCTTCTTCAGTTCCTCGGCCGCGGAGCCCGGGGGCGGGCCGTACTCGGTGCGGCGGCGGGCCTTCTCCGCTTCGAGGTCCTCGGCGCACGCGGTCGCCCAGGCGTCGGCGTCGGTCGCCCGCACCTCGTCCGCGGCCTCTTCGCGGGCGGCGTCGAACGGGGGGAGCTCTTCGCTCATGACGGACTCCTGACTACGGTTCGTCCCTACGACGTTACCCCCTCTCACCGGGTCTGCGGCCAGAGCTTCGGGTCGGGCGCGAACCGGATGCGCAGCTCGCCCTCGCGCAGGGCGGCCCCGTCGACGGTGCAGCGGCGCAGCGCGGAGGGCAGCGGAACGATACGGCGGAACCGCCCCGCCGTGACGACGAGTTCGTCGCCGCGCCGGACGAGGTCCAGCTCCTCGCGTATGGCTCCGGGCAGCGGGATGTGCCAGACGAGCACGCCGTCCTCGGCGAGCCGGTCGCCCACCGGCCACTCGACCGGCGGGACGGGGGCGTCCGGGTCGGCGCCGGGCACGGCGAGGGCGGCCAGGTCGTCGGCGCCGACCGGGTCGCGTCCGAGGTGGGCGACGGTCCGGACGTCGTACGACTCCCGCCACTCGTCCAGTGTCTTGCGCTGCTGGGCGACCGGGCCGGCCAGCCAGGTGTCCGGGTCCGCCTCGGGCAGGACGCGGTTGGCGACCACGACGTCGGTGCGCAGGCCGCGCAGGGCGAGGCCGAGGGCGGCGGTGCGGAGGGCGTCGGCACCGGCCGGGCCAGGCTCGGCGACCAGTCGTACGACGGTGTCGCGGTCGGCGACGACCGCCTCGGCGGCGGCCAGCTCCAGGTCCCAGCGGGCGGCCGTCTCATACAGCCACTCGGCGGGCAGGGGCACGCCTGCGAGCCGGCCGAGGACGGGGCGCAGGGCGCGGGCGGCCTGGCGTTCGGGCGGGAGCAGACGGCGCAGGTAGCGGCGGAGCTCCTCGGGCAGGGCGAGGAGGGCGAGGGCCTGCGGGGCCGGGGGCAGGTCGACGACGAGCAGGTCGTACGACTCCGACAGCGCGGCGTCGCGCAGGGCGCGCAGGAGGGCGAGTTCCCCGGCGCCGGGCAGGGGGGTGAGTTCCTCGGGGTCGAGGCGGGAGGCGCCGAGGAGGTCCAGGGCGGAGGAGGCGCGGTCCTGGAGGGCGGTGAGGTCCGTGCGGAAGTCCTGGGCGGGGTCGGGACGCCAGGCCGTGAGCCGGGGTGCGGCCTCGGTCGGCTCGGGGCCGGTGCCGGTGCCCAGGGCGGCACCGAGGGTGTCCGTGCGGTCGGTGCCGAGGACGAGGGTGCGGGTGCCCTGCGCTGCCGCGGCCAGGGCGGTCGCGGCCGCGAGGGTGGTACGGCCGCTGCCGCCGGGGCCGGTGATCAGGATGGTGCGCATGGGGGTGAACGGTAATCGACACGCCCTCAGGGGCGCGGGGCTGTGCAGACGTGCGGCTCCGCCGCGTGAGCGCGACCAGCCACGACGGGCCCGCACGGGAGCTCCGTCAGAAACCCCAGCGGCGGCTAGGCGGACTCGACCCTCTTCTTCAGACCCGCCAGCGCCCGGTCGATGATGACCTTCTCCGCCTTGCGCTTGATCATGCCGAGCATCGGGATCTTGACGTCCACGGTCAGCGCGTACGTGACCTCCGTACCCCCGCCCCCGCCGGCTTCAACAGGTACGTGCCGTCCAGGGACCGGAGCATCTGGGACTTGACCAGGGTCCAGGAGACCTCGTTCTCGCCGGTCCACGTGTACGCGAGGACCTGGTCGTCCTTGATCGCACCCGCGTCCATGACCAGCCGGACCTGTTCGGCACGGCCCTGCTCGTCGGTCTTGAGCACCTCGGCCTCCTTCACCTCGCCGGTCCAGTCCGGGTAACGGGCGAAATCGGAGATGACCGCCATGACGTCGGCCGGGGCCGCCTCGATGGTGATGCTCGAGCTGGTGTGTTCCGCCATCGCCGTGGCTCCTCCAGATACGGGCCGGTATGAGGTCGTCGTGCGCAAGCGTGTGCAGCGTGAAGGCTACCGCGCACGGAGCCCGCCGATCTCACCCGACCTGGGACGTCCTCACCATTCCAGCGCCCACGGCGTCCCGGTCCCCGCGAAGTGACCCACGTTCACACACTCGGTCGCCCCGATCCGCATCCGCCGCACCAGCGGCTGGTGGACGTGCCCGAAGAGGGAGTAGCGGGGCCGGGTGCGGCGGATGGCGTCCAGCAGGGCCCGGCTGCCGCGCTCGAAGCGGCGCGCGACGGTGTCGTAGACCAGTTCGGGTACCTCGGGCGGGATGTGCGTGCACAGCACGTCGACCTCGCCGACGGCCTCGATCTTCGCCGCGTACTCCTCGTCGCTGATCTCGTACGGCGTCCGCATCGGTGTCCGCAGGCCGCCGCCGACGAAGCCGAAGACCCAGCCGCCTATCTCGACGCGCTCGCCGTCGAGGACGGTCGTCCCGGGGCCGGCGTACTCCTGCCACAGGGGCGGCATGTCGACATTGCCGTAGGTCGCGTACGTAGGAGTGGGGAACGCGGCGAACATCTCGGCGTACTGCTTGCGCACCGCCTTCTCGATCACCGAGGCGCGGTCCTCGCCGACGCCGGCCCACAGCCGGGCCCCGAGCTCCCGCGCCTCCTGGAAGCGGCGGGCGGTGCGCAGCGCGACGATGCGGTCGGCGTTCTCGACGCCGAACAGGTCGGGGAAGATGCCGCGCGAGTGGTCGGCGTAGTCGAGGAAGAGGACGAGGTCGCCCAGGCAGATCAGGGCGTCGGCGCCTTCGCCGGCCCTGGCCAGGTCACGGGCGTTGCCGTGCACGTCGCTCACCACATGCACGCGCGTCCTGTGGTTTCCGGCTGGTGTGGGTGCCATGGTGATCAAGGGTAGGTCGAGCGGCGCAGTTGTGAACAGTGGCGGCCCTACCTGCGGTTACTGGCCAGTCAGTTAGTGCGTGGACTACTGTGCGCGAAGGAATACCCAACTGTGTGACGCAGCGAACATCTCGACGGCACCCCCTGTCGGAGGAGCCATACCGGCGGGTAACGTCCGGGCAGTCCAGTCGTGCTCTGCATTTCAACAAGTGAATGCCGGAGCACCTGCCCGAGCCTTGGACCGGACCGTCGCATCACACAACGTCGTGGCGCCGGCGCCCTATGAGGAGCAGCAGTCTTGCGCGAGTTCAGCCTTCCGGCTTTGTACGAGGTCCCTGCGGACGGCAATCTGACCGACATCGTCCGCAGAAACGCCGCGCAGCACCCGGACGTCGCCGTCATCGCCCGCAAGGTCGGCGGCACCTGGCAGGACGTCACGGCCACCGCCTTCCTCGCCGAGGTGCGCACGGCCGCGAAGGGGCTGATCGCCGCCGGGGTCCAGCCGGGCGACCGGGTGGGCCTGATGTCCCGCACCCGTTACGAGTGGACGCTGCTCGACTTCGCGATCTGGAGCGCGGGCGCGGTGACCGTGCCGGTGTACGAGACCAGCTCGCCGGAGCAGGTGCAGTGGATCCTCGGCGACTCGGGCGCGACCGCGTGCATCGTGGAGACGGACGGTCACACGGCCGCCGTCGAGTCGGTGCGCGACCGGCTGCCGGCGCTCAAGCACGTCTGGCAGATCGAGGGCGGCGGCATCGACGAGCTGGGCCGGCTCGGGCAGGACGTCACGGACCAGACGGTCGAGGAGCGCAGCTCGATCGCCAAGGCCGACGACCCGGCGACCATCGTCTACACCTCGGGCACGACCGGCCGTCCCAAGGGCTGTGTGCTCACCCACCGCAGCTTCTTCGCGGAGTGCGGCAACATCGTGGAGCGGCTGCGTCCGCTGTTCCGCACGGGCGAGTGCTCGGTGCTGCTCTTCCTGCCGCTCGCGCACGTCTTCGGGCGGCTCGTGCAGATCGCGCCGATGATGGCGCCGATCAAGCTGGGCTGCGTCCCGGACATCAAGAACCTCACCGACGAGCTGGCCGCGTTCCGCCCGACCCTGATCCTCGGGGTGCCTCGGGGTGCCGCGCGTCTTCGAGAAGGTCTACAACTCGGCGCGCGCCAAGGCGCAGGCCGACGGCAAGGGCAAGATCTTCGACAAGGCCGCCGACACCGCGATCGCGTACAGCAAGGCGCTGGACACCCCCTCGGGCCCGTCCCTCGGCCTGAAGATCAAGCACAAGACGTTCGACAAGCTCGTCTACAGCAAGCTGCGCGCGGTCCTCGGCGGCCGGGGCGAGTACGCCATCTCCGGCGGCGCCCCGCTGGGCGAGCGCCTCGGCCACTTCTTCCGCGGCATCGGCTTCACGGTCCTGGAGGGCTACGGCCTGACCGAGTCCTGCGCGGCCACCGCGTTCAACCCCTGGGACCGGCAGAAGATCGGCACGGTCGGCCAGCCGCTGCCCGGTTCCGTGGTCCGGATCGCCGACGACGGCGAGGTGCTGCTGCACGGCGAGCACCTGTTCAAGGAGTACTGGAACAACCCCGGCGCGACCGCCGAGGCGCTGGCCGACGGCTGGTTCCACACGGGTGACATCGGCACCCTCGACGAGGACGGCTACCTCCGGATCACCGGCCGCAAGAAGGAGATCATCGTCACCGCGGGCGGCAAGAACGTCGCCCCGGCCGTGATCGAGGACCGCATCCGGGCGCACGCGCTGGTCGCGGAGTGCATGGTGGTGGGCGACGGGCGGCCGTTCGTGGGCGCGCTGATCACCATCGACGAGGAGTTCCTGGGCCGTTGGTGCGCGGACCACGGCAAGCCGGCGGGTTCCACCGCGGCGTCGCTGTGCGAGGACCCGGATCTGCTGGCCGCGATCCAGGCGGCGGTCGACGACGGCAACGCCGCGGTGTCGAAGGCGGAATCGGTGCGGAAGTTCCGCATTCTGTCCTCCCAGTTCACGGAGGAGTCGGGCCACCTGACCCCCTCACTGAAGCTGAAGCGGAACGTGGTGGCGAAGGACTACGCGCACGAGGTCGAGACGATCTACGCGAAGTAACAGGGCTTTCCTCGGGCATTCATGGCGCGGCGTCCTCGGCGAGGACCCGCGCCATCGTGCGTTCGGCGAGCGCGGTGATGGTCACGAAGGGGTTGACCCCGATCGACCCGGGCACGAGCGAGCCGTCGGTGACGTAGAGCCTGGGGTAGCCCTTCACGCGCCCGTAGTCGTCCGTCGCCCGGCCCAGCACACAGCCGCCCAGCGGGTGGTAGGTGAAGTCGTCGGCGAAGACCCTGCTGCTCGATCCGAAGAGGTCGTAGCGGTAGATCGTCGAGTTGGCCGCGTTGATCCGGTCGAACAGCTTCCTGGCCATGGCGACGGAGACCGCGCTGTGGGCGGCCGTCCAGCCGAGCCGTACCGCGCCCGAGCCGGTGTCGTACGAGAAGGACGCCCGCTCCGGGTTGCCGGTGATCGCCAGATAGAGGCTCACCCAGTGTTCCAGCCCGGTCGGCAGCGGGGCGATCTCGGCGAACACGCGGTTGGCCGCGTTGGCCCAGTCGTCGATGCCCATGACCGGCATGGTCGACTGGTTCGCGCCGACGGTGTCCCACAGGTGGTTGGCCCGGCCGAGCATCACGTTGCCGTTGGTGCCCCAGCCGGCGCCGACGCTGGGGTCGAGATCGGGCAGGGTGCCCGTCTCCCGGGCGCGCAGCAGCAGTTCGGTGGTGCCGAGGCTGCCGCCGCCGAGGAAGAGGTACGTACAGCCGTACTCCTTGGTCTCGACGACCCGGCCGGTCTCGTCGACGCGGTCGGCGGTCAGGACGTAGCTCCCGTCCGGCGCCCGGCTGATCGCGCGGACCTTCTCCAGGGTGTGGATCGTGACGTGGCCGGTGCCGAGCGCGGTGGCGAGATAGGTCTTGTCGAGGCTGCGCTTGCCGTGGTTGTTGCCGTAGATGACCTCGCCGGCGAGTGCCGACTTCGGGGCGGTGCCGGCCGCCTCGCGCGCCATGTGGCCGAAGTCGTAGACGTTCGGCACGAAGGTGGTCCGCAGGCCGGCCTTCTCGGCATGCTTGCGGGAGACGCGGGTGAAGCGGTACCACTCCGTCGACTCGAACCAGGCCGGGTCGACGCTGTTCACACCGAGTGCGGCGCGGGCGCGCGGGAAGTACGTGCCGTACATCTCGTCGGCGTCGACGGTGGGGAACTGCTCGGCGAAGTAGGCCCTGGGCGGCGTGACCGCCATGCCGCCGTTGACGAGTGAGCCGCCGCCGACGCCCCGGCCGACGTAGACGGACATCTCCGCGAAGTGCACGCGGTCCAGGACGCCCGGGTAGCGGCCGATGTCCTGGTTGACGACGTCCAGCCAGAGGAAGGTGCCCAGGGGTGCCTCGGTGCGGGTGCGGAACCACATGGAGCGCTGGTCCGGGGTGCGGGTGGAGCAGAAGATCTTTCCGTCGGGGCCGGGGGTGTTCCAGAGCCGGCCCATCTCCAGGACGAGCGTGCGGATGCCGGCCTGGGCGAGGCGGAGGGCGGCTACGGCGCCGCCGTAGCCGGAGCCGATGACGATGGCGGGGGCGGTGTCGACTGCGGTGGGCTGCGCCGCTCGGGCGGAGTCGAGGCCGATGCGGGTGAATCCCAGGGTGGCTGCGGTCTGGAGGGCTGCCATGCCGAGGATTTGACGTCTTGTCAGGTGACGATGCGTCAGGTTTGATGTCATGGGCGCAGCATCGGCGGATTATCTGGTTCCGCCTAGTGGGGTGCCGCGTATTCGTCGTGGGCGGGTGCGGGTGCGTTGTGGCTCGTCGCGCAGTTCCCCGCGCCCCTGAGTGTCTACAGCAAGTTTTTGAGGTGCTCGGCGAGCAGGTCCCAGCGCCACTTCTCCTCGACCCACTCGCGGCCCCGCTCGCCCATTCTGCGGCGCAGCTCGGCGTCGGCGAGGAGGGTGATGATGCGGTCGGCTGCCTCCACTGGAGAGCCGCCCCTCACCACCCAGCCCGTCTCGCCGTCGAGGACCGCGTCCGGGGCGCCGCCCGAGTCGCCTGCGACGACCGGCAGGCCCGTCGCCGAGGCCTCCAGGTAGACGATGCCGAGGCCCTCGACGTCCAGGCCGCCGCGTCGGGTCCGGCAGGGCATGGCGAAGACGTCGCCGGCGCCGTAGTGGGCGGGCAGCTCCGACCAGGGCACCGGGCCCGTGAAGCGGACGGAGGCGGCGACGCCCGTGTCGTGGGCCAGCCTGCGGAGGTCCTTCTCGTACGGGCCGCCTCCGACGATCAGCAGTACGGCGTCCGGCTCGGCCGCCAGGATCCGGGGCATGGCCCGGATCAGGGTGTCCTGACCCTTGCGCCGCACCAGCCGGGAGACGCACACCACCACCGGGCGGTCCGTCAGGCCCAGCCGTGCCCGCACCTCGTCGCCGCCCGAGCCGGGGTGGAAGGTCTTCTCGTCGACGCCCGGCGGCAGCTGCGCCATCCGCGCGGCCGCCTGCGGACTCAGCGCGCCGGCGATCCGGGAGCGCGTGTACTCGCCGAGGTAGGTGATCGTGTCCGTGGAGTCGCCGATCCGGCGCAGCAGCTGCCGGGCGGCGGGCAACTGCGCCCAGCCGGCCTCATGGCCGTGCGTGGTGGCGACCAGCCGTTCGGCACCCGCGCTCCGCAGCGCCGGCGCCATCAGACCGAGGGGGGCAGCCGCCCCGAACCACACCGACGTGCACCCGTGCTCCCGCAGCAGCCCGACCGCCCGCCGGGTGACGCCCGGCGTCGGCAGCAGCATGGTCGTACGGTCCCGTACGACGGTGAAGGGCTGCTCGGCATCGAAGGCGGCGGTCGCCTCCATGCCCTCCCGGCCCCGCTTCCAGGTCGACGCGTAGACGACCAGCCGCTGCGGGTCCAGCCGCAGCGCCATGTTGTGCAGAAACGCCTGGATGCCGCCCGGCCGGGGCGGGAAGTCGTTGGTCACGATCAGGGTCTTGCGCACGCCGCCGACCCTACCGAACCGCCCCGCACGGCCGTACGCACCGGCAGGTGTGGCACCCTCACAGCTGTCGGGGACATCATGGCCTCCTCGACACGGCACGCGACGGGCAGGGATCTGGTGAGTACGACGGGCGCGAAGCGGTCCCTGGCATGGCTGCTGGTGGCCTGGTGTCTCACGAGACTGGTGCTGCTGCTGTTCGTGCTGAAGGTGTACGTCTTCCCGGGCCCGGACGTGACGAGCGACGTGTCCGTGATCTACCAGGGCTGGTACGACGTCCTGCGCAGCGGAACGTTCCCTCAGGACGACGTCACCTGGCAGTACCCGCCCGCCGCCGCCCTGGCGATCCTCTCCCCCGGCCTGCTGTCCTTCCTGCCCTACGCGACCGCGTTCTTCGTGCTGGTCTGCGTCACCGACCTGGCCGTCCTGGCCCTGCTGGCGTACGCGGGCAGCCGCCCGGGCAGGTCGTTGCGGGGCGCCTGGGTGTGGGTGGCGGGCGTGCCGCTGCTCGGGCCGACGGTGTACGCCCGCTACGACGTGATGGTCACGGCGGTGGCCGTGGCGGCGCTGCTCGCGGGCGCCCGGCACCCCAAGGTGATGGGGGTGCTGGCCGCGTTCGGCGCGCTGCTGAAGGTCTGGCCGGCGATGCTCCTGCTGGCGGTCCGCCGGCCCGCCTCCTGGGTGTCGGCCGCGGTGACCGGCGTCGCGGTGACGGGCGTGTTCGCCCTGGCCGCGCCGGGGGCGTTCACCTTCCTGACCTCCCAGCGCGACCGGGGCACCGAGGTGGAGTCGCTGGGCGCGCTGGTCTTCCACGTCGCCCGGCACTTCGGCTGGCGGGGCGAGGTGCGGCTGAACTACGGCTCGATCGAGTTCCTCGGGCCGTACGTGAGCGAGGTGAGCACGGGCGCGCTGTTCCTGACGGGGGCGGCCTTCGGCTGGCTGGTGCTGTGGCGGCTGCTGGCCCGGACCTTCGAGGAGCACACGGTCGCCGACGCGGCCTTCGTGGCGGTGCTGATGTTCACCACCACCAGCCGGGTGATCAGCCCGCAGTACATGGTGTGGCTGGTCGGGCTGGCCGCGGTCTGCCTGTACTTCCCCGGGAGCCGGATGCGGCTGCCGGTCGGGCTCGTCCTGGTGGCGTGTTTCGTGACGGTGCTGGAGTTCCCGCTCTACTTCGCCAACGTGGTGGCCAGTGACGGCCTCGGCCTGACCCTGCTGTTCCTGCGCAACGGCCTGCTCGTCGCCGCCACGCTTCTCGCGGCCCGCGCCCTGTGGCGGGCGACGGTGCCGCGCACGGCCCCGGCTCGCGTGCCGGCTCAGCCCACGACCCGCACCGACGAGACCCCGGTATCCACCTGAGCCGGGGCCCGCCGGAACAGCACGCCCGCCAGCGCGCACTGCACCGCCGTCGCCACCGCCAGCGCCAGGCACACACCGGGCAGCCCGAGCCCTGTCAGGCCGTACGCGAGCGCCAGCTGGAGGGCCGTCCCGAGCGCGGTGACGCGCAGCAGCTTCGGGGCGCCCCCGCTGCCCTCGAAGACCCCGCCGAGCGCGATGAGGCAGGCCATCAGCAGCAGGTAGGGTCCGACGCAGCGCAGGAACAGCACGCCCTCGCGCGCGACCCCGGGTCCGGCGCCGAAGGCGGCCATGAGCCACGGAGCGGTGACGGCCAGCAGGACGCCCGCGGTGAGGCCGATGGCTCCGGAGAGCAGCACCGCCTGCCGCCCGATCTCCCGGCGCGCGTCCCTCCCCTCGCCCCGCGTGTGCGCGGTGTGGATGGACGCGGCCTGGCGCACGGCGTAGAAGGCCATGGTCGCCACGTACATGACCTTGTAGGCGATCGAGTACGCGGCCACCGCCGTCACCCCGAGCCGCGCCACGATCGCGACCAGGACCAGGGTGCCCGTCTGCCGCACGGTGAAGTCGGCGGACATGGGCAGGCCGGTCGTCAGCGTCCGGCGCAGGGAGACGGCCAGGGGTTCGGCCGGTGCCGCCTCACGGGCGCTGCTCAGCAGCACGGTGCGCCGGACCGCGACGAGTCCGGCCCCGAGCGCCACGGACCGGCACAGCACCGTGGCTGCGGCGGCGCCCTGGACGCCGTGGAGGTGGATGAGGAGCGGGTCGAGGGCCAGGATCAGGCCGTTGGAGAGCAGGGCGAGCCGCAGCGGGGTTCTGGTGTCGCCGGCGCCCTTGAGGATGCCGTCGACGAGTTGCTGGGCGAAGAAGACGGCCATGCCGGGCATGGAGAGCGTGAAGTAGGCGACGGCGAGCGGGAGGGCGGCGCCGTCGGACCCGCCCAGCACCAGCCGGGCCAGCGGTTCGCGGCCGAGCAGGCCGCCCGTCACCACCAGCGGCGTCACCAGCGCCCACAACGCCCAGCCGCCGCGCACGGCCGCCCGTACGGCGGCGGGGTCGCGGGCGCCCCGGGCGTGGGCGACGAGCACGGTCGTGCCGGAGCCGAAGACCAGGGCGATGCCGAGCAGCACGTTCTCCGTGGTGGTCGCCACGGCCACGGCGGCCACGGCCGGGCCGCCGAGCCGGGCGACCCAGACGGTGTTGATGATCCCGGCGGCGACGGACGCCAGGAGCGAGAAGTAGACCGGGCGGGCGAGCTGGAGGAGCTGCTTGCGGTGGGCGTTCACGGTGACTGTCCCCCTGAGGCCGTACCTCGCTTCGAGGTATCTCGATAAGAGGTAGCATGGGATCTCACGCCCCGCAAGGAGGACTGGGAGGACCATGCTGGAGCTGTCGATCCTGGGCTTCCTGGCCGAGGAGCCGCTGCACGGCTATGAGCTCAAGGAGCGCATCAAGGCGCTGACCGGCCATGTCCGGCCGGTGAGCGACGGCGCGCTCTACCCGGCGATCACCCGCCTGGTCGGGGCGGGCCTGCTCGACCAGCGCACAGAGCCCGGCGCGAGCGCGGCCCCGCGCCGGATCCTCGCCCTCACCGGCAAGGGCCGCGAGGAACTGCTGGAGCGGCTGCGCCGTCCGAAGCAGACCGAGATCACCGACCACGTCCGCTTCAACACGGTCCTGGCGTTCCTGCGCCACCTGCCCGACCGGCACGAGCAGGCCGCTGTGCTGCGCCGCCGGCTGGACTTCCTCGAGACGCCGGCGAGCTTCTTCTACGAGTCCGGCAAGCCGGTCCGCGCCGAGGAGACGGACGACCTGTTCCGCCAGGGCATGCTGCGGGTCGCCCGGGCGACGGGCGAGGCGGAACGGGCCTGGCTGCGGGAGGCCATCGCGCTGCTCGAACAGCCGGTTTGAGGCCGCGGGCGATCAGCCCAGCTGGACCCGCAGATAGTCCCGCCACTGCGCCGTGAAGGCCTCCGGCGTCGTCCCCAGCACGTCGCGCATCGCCTCCTCCACCGCCCCGGCCCGCTTCCGGTGCTCCCCGACGGCCCGGTAGAACTCGCCCAGCCGGGCCTCGCCCCAGCGGTCGGCGATCAGCCGGCACGCCGTCCAGCCGCTCTCGTAGGCCCGGGCCAGACGGCTCGCGTCGCCGGTGAAGCCGAAGTCCCTGTCGTCCGGGAGGGCGGAGGGGATCTGGCCCTGCGTCACCGCGCGGGACAGTTCGGGCGCGGCCTCGGGCGGGGTGCGGCCGGCGGCCCGGTAGCCGACCCAGTCGGCATAGCCCTCGGACAGCCACAGCGGGGTGGCGGGCGTGGTGTGCGCGCGGGTGGCGACATGGGTCGTCTCGTGGGTGACGACGACCTGCTCGCCGAGGGTGCCGAGAAGTGCGAACGCGTCCGGGTTGACGATGACGCGGTCGGCGGGCGCCTGCGCCGGTGCTCCCGTCTCGCCGGTGGTGACCGCCGCGATCCTGCGGTAGGAGGAGGCGGGTGAGCCGAGCAGCCCCGCCATCCCCTCCAGCGACTTCGGTACGAGCAGGACGACGCGCCGGCCCCAGTCCGTGCCCCACGCCTCCGTGACCGCGGGCACCGCACGGTCGGCCAGGTCCGCGTAGCCGCGCAGCGACCGGCCGGGCTGCCCGACACCGAGGACCAGGCTGCGCTTGCCCCGGACGACCTGGACCGGCCCCTGGTCCCACAGTTGCTGGGCGGACTTCCTCGCGGGCCGGTCGGCGTCGACGGACCACTGCCCGTCCGCGCCGCGGCTCAGCCGCAGGGTACGGCCCGCGGTCACCGGCATCCGGTCGTACCCCGCGACGCGGTAACGCAGTTCGGCGTCGGCGGTGGCGGTGTCGCCGGTGCGGTGCAGGCCGGTCACGCGGTACGACCAGCCCGCCAGGGGCAGCGCGCGCAGATGGCTGAAATCCACCCCCGTGCCCGTGCGCGCGTAGGCCCGCTCGTCGTGGTCGAGGACCGCGGCGGCCCGCCGCTCGAGGAGGCGCTGGACGTCGGCCGTGGCGCTGTCGGCGGCGGACCGGCCGCCGCATCCGGTCAGGAGGACGAGCAGCGCGACGAGCGTCGCCACCACCGGGGACACCGACCTTCGACCAGCCACGCTCCCGATCGTACGGGCGCCGGGCCGCGCCGGTCAGACCCTGGTGACCGACGAGACCGGCATCATCCCGACCGGGTCGTAGCGCACGGGTGCGCCGGGGTAGGGCGCGTGGATGACCTGGCCGTTGCCCATGTACATCCCGACATGGCTCGCGTCGCCCCGGTAGAGGACCAGGTCACCGGGGCGCGCCTCGGACAGCGGGACCTGCCGGCCGGCGTACCGCTGGGCCTGCGAGGTGCGCGGCAGGGCGACCCCGGCCTGCGCGTACGACCACTGTGTCAGGCCCGAACAGTCGAAGCCGGAGGGGCCGTTGGCGCCCCAGATGTAGGGCTTGCCGAGCGCGCTGCGGGCGGCGGCGACGGCGGCGGCTCCGCGTCCCGAGGCGGCGGTGGCGCCGCCGAGCTCGGGGATGCCGTAGCGGCCGGAGCGGGAGGCACGGCCGTAGGCGTCACGCTCGCTGTCCGGAAGGGAGTTGAGCAGCCGCCGCGCCGTGGCGAGCTTGTGCTCGACGGTCTTCTTGTGGGCGGCGACGGCCTTGCGGCTCTTCTCCAGATCGCGGAGCTTGCCGGCGGTCTCCGCGCGGTCCTGGGCGAGTTCGCGCATGGCCTGCTGGAGCTCCTTCAGCTCACCGGCCTGGTGGGCCGTGATGCGGTCCAGCCGGGAGGCCTTGTCGAGGTAGTCGTCCGGGTCGTCGGAGAACAGCAGGGCGAGGGAGGGGTCGATGCCGCCCGACCGGTACTGGGCACCGGCGAGCGAACCGAGCGACTCCCGCATGGAGTTGATGCGCTGCTGCTGCCGGGCGATCCGGTCCCGGGCGGTGCCGACCTCGTCGCGCAGTTCGTCGGCGCGTTCGTCGGCCTCGTTGTAGGCCTCGGTCGCCTTCTCGGCCTGCTCGTAGAGCCGGTCCATCTCGGCCCGGGTGTCGTCGTACGGTGCGGCGCCGGCCGGTACCGAGGCCAGGGCGGCGGCCGCGACGGACAGGATGCTGACCGCGGCACCGGCGCCCCGGTCGAACCCGGACGGTGCTAGGCGGCGATGGGACCCCACGGGAAGCCGCTCTCCTTCCGCTGGCGGACTAGGAAACGCGGCAGACAGTAGCCCCGCGACGGGGGACCGCCAACGACCATCCGTGGGTATGCGGCACGACGCCCCGCCACTGACGCAGGTCACTGGCGGGGCGTGGGCTCGAATCGAGGCTGCCGTGATTCGCCCGAACGGCGGACACGGTGTCCTGATCTTGGAGTCGCCGAGGGACTCCCAGGGGCTGGGATCAGACGCGGACGCCGAACATGAACGGGCCGCCGATGGTGTCCATCGACTCGTAGCGGACGACCGTGCCGGTGCGCGGGGCGTGGATGATCTGCCCGTTGCCGGCGTAGAGGCCGACGTGGTGCAGGTCGTTGAAGAAGAAGACCAGGTCGCCGACCTTGAGCTGGCTGACCGAGTAGATCTTGGTGCCGATCTGGGCCTGCGCCTCGGAGGTACGCGGGATCTGGACGCCCGCCGCGGCGTACGCCCGGGAGGTGAGGCCGGAGCAGTCGAAGGAGCTCATGCCCGTGGCGCCGTAGACGTAGGGCTTGCCGAGCTGGCTCTGCGCGAAGGCGTAGGCCGCGGCGGCGCGGCCGGAGCCGGGCGGGACGTTGCCGGTGAGGGCGTCGCGCTCGCTGTCGCGACTGGCGCGGTCCTGCTCGGCGGCGAGTGCCGCCTTCTCGGCGGCGGTGAGGCTGTTGAGCAGCTTCTGCGCGGAGGCGAGCTTGCCCTGGACTTCCTTCTTCTTCTTGCCGAGTTCGGCGCGGGTGGAGGCGAGGTCCTTGAGCTTCTCGGAGGCCTCGGCGCGCTCCTGGGCGAGTTCGCGCTGCTTCTCCTGGACCTTCTTCAGCGCCTCGACCTGCTGGCTGCTCAACTGGTCGAGCGTGGAGGCCTTGTCGAGGTAGTCGTCCGGGTTCGCGGAGAGGAAGAGCTGGACGGAGGGGTCGATGGAGCCGGTCCGGTACTGCGACGCGGCCGCGAGGCCCAGGCTGTCGCGCAGCTCGTTGAGCTCCTCCTGGCCACGGGCGACGTTGTCCTGGATGGTGGAGATCTCCTTCTGGAGCTTCTCCTGCTTCTCCTTGGCCCCGTTGTACTTCTCGGTGGCCTGCTCCGCCTGCTCGTAGAGCTTGTCGACCTTGGCCTTGACCTCGTCCTTGCTCGGCTTCTCACTGGGGGCCGCGTTGGCGGCCTGCGAGCTGAAGGCGACGGCAGCGGCGGCGGCGGTGGTCAACACGGTCACACGTGCGCGGCTCGGCTGCTTGGGACGACGGTGGGACGCCACGGGTGAAAAGCTCCTTCTGGCCCCTCCGCCGTCTCTCCCGATGAGTGATCACCCGAGCGGAGGTTCGGCCCGACCCTAGTGACCTTCCTGTGATCAGTTCAAATCCTCAGCTGAAAAATTGCGTCACGGTGAGCCATCTTTTCATCTTGACTCACAGGCAGTGAGACCCATTTGACGCAACGTGGCACACAGACCTCACCAATTCGGGCATGAAGCCCGTAAGTTACGCATGGTGCGAACGGTCGCTAGGCCCGCGAAAGGCGCTTCAGCAGCATCGCCGAGGCCACCGGGCGGGCGCCTGCGCGGGCCACGCCGTCGGCGACCTCGCGGTCGGTGGAGGCGACGATGACCGGCCTGCCGGGCGGTTCGGCACGCACCAGCTGGCGGATCAGCTCGTCCGCGGTGACGCCCGGCTTCGAGAACAGCACCCGGACTCCGCGCGGCGGCGCGAGCAGGACCGGCGCGGCCAGTTCGGCCCCGTCGAAGACGCAGGTCACCTCGGCGCCGCTCTGCGCCGCCAGTTGCGAGAGCTGCCCCAGCAGCCGCAGGCGCTGCTTCTCCAGCGGCATCTGCGGATAACCCGTCTTGGTGACGTTGTAACCGTCGACGACGAGATGGGCCTGCGGCAGCGCCAGCAGCTGGTCGAGGACCTGCGGGTCGTCCTCGGACAGGGCGCGGGCGGCGATGTCCTTGGGGCTCATCCGGCCCGGCTCGACGGCGTCCACGGTCTCGGCGGGCCGCACGGACACCGGCGGCAGGGCCAGTTCGCGCCTGAGCCCCTGGGTGGCGTCCAGCAAGGTGTCCAGCAGCAGCCGCACCCGCATGTCCTCGACGCTGCGGCCCTCGCGCGCGGCCCGGCGCGTGGCCTCCAGGGCGGCCTCGGTCTCCCCCAGACGGGCCTTGAGCCGCCGGCTCTCGCTCTCGGCGGCGGACACCTGGGCCTGCCCCTCGGCGCGGACGGCCTCGATCTCGCCGTGCGCCTTGCGCAGGGCGGCCTCGCCGCGCTTGACGTCACTGAGGGCGGCGCGCAGCTTGCGGTGCAGGGACTCGGCTTCCTTCTTGGCCGAATCCAGCTCCGTGCGCAGCCGCTCCGTCTCCGCCCTGGTGTTGTCACGGGCCCGGTCCAGCTCCGCGCGCAGCCGTTCCAGCTCGGCCCGGTTCTCCTCGTCGGCCCGCTCGGCGTCGGCCCGCTGGGCCTCCTCGCCGGCGGCGGTCACGAGCTTCACCCAGCCGAGCGGCCGCAGTACGTAGGCCGCGGCCGCCACGTCGAGCGGGTCCGCGGCCGGGGGCGGGGAGCCTGAGTCGAGGGCGCCGGTCAGTTCCGGCTGGGTCTCTCTGAGCTTCTCCCCGATGCGCTGCCGGAACAGCGGGTCGGTCTCCAGCGCGGCGGCCATGGCGTTGCCGGCGAACTTGGCGCGGCGGTTCGGGGCGAACCGGGCGTACTGCCTGAGCTGCGCGGGCAGCTCGCCGACCGTCAGCGAACCGAAGCCGTCGGAGACGATCTGGACGACCCTGCGGCGCACACCGTCGGGCAGCGGACGGTCGAGCACCTCAGCGGCGCCGTCGCCCGGCCCCCCGCCTGTGGTCTCCACCATCCGTCACACACCCCAATGCCTGTGCGGGCCGGCTCCCGTCAGGAGCCGGCGCCCGGCCTGTCCACGAGTTCCACCTGGTCCACCGCGTTGCACCAGCGGCAGCGCACCGACTCGATGGTCTCACTGAGCACCTCGCGCTCCTCGACCTTCGGCTCTCCGGCCAGGTCGAGGTGGACGTACTCGACGACCTTCGACGAGCGGGTCACGTCGAACCTCGTGAGGTTGCCGCAGAGGGCGCAGCGCCACCGCGTCGAGGCGGTCGGCAGGGGAACCGTCATCGTGACCTGTTCTCTTTCCTTCTAGTGTCCGTGACGCCACCGGCATCCCCGGTGCGTATGGCTCGTAACCCTACGGCCTGGCGGGTCCTCGCCGCCCACGCGTCCACGGCGGCGAGGCGGTCTGTGCGGTTGCGTCCCGTTACGTCATGCTCTGTGTCCATGATCGGCAAGTGGAGTGCGTCGTTCGTCCGGGCCGGCAGATCGGTCGCGGGGTCGTCGGCGCCGGTGACGTACTCACTGATCGCCCTGTGCTGCGCGGTCTTCCTGGTCGGCCCCGCCTCGGGCCTCGGTCCGGCGTACGGCACGGGCGACGACCTGCTCGCCGCGCAGCGGGCCTATTTCCGGCGCTGGGGCGTGATCCCCGCAGAACTGTTCGAGGGGTCCGCCGGATCGGCCCTCACCCCCGCGACGGCCCTCTTCGTCCACGGCAGCTGGGTGCACCTGCTCGGCAACATGCTCTTCCTCTACGTCTTCGGGGCGATGACCGAGGAACGGATGGGCCGGGTGCAGTTCACCCTGTTCTACGTCGGCTGCGGCTGTCTGGCCCTGCTGGGCTACGCCGCCGTCAACGCGGACTCCGGACAGTCCCTGGTCGGTGCCTCGGGGGCGATCTCGGCGGTCCTCGGTGCGTTCCTCTACCTGTTCCCCCGGGCCAGGGTGACCAGTCTCCTGCCGTTCCTCTTCTTCCTGCCGGTGCGCTTCCCGGCCTGGGTCGTCCTGCCGTTCTGGGCGGCGCTCCAGTGGCTGGCTGCGGGGCGGGCCTCGGACGGGCCCGGGGTGGCCTACCTCGCCCACCTGGTGGGCTTCGGGCTGGGCTTCGGCTACGCCTCGGTCCGCTACGGCCGCCCCACCAGCCCTACTAGAGTGAAGCCCGCCCCTGCTCCGGCCCCCGAGGGAGAGAACCAGCCGTGATCACCGCGATCGTCCTCATCAAGACCAGCGTGGACCGGATCCCCGAGATCGCGGAGTCGATCGCCGCGCTGGACAACGTCAGCGAGGTCTTCTCCGTCACCGGCACCTACGACCTGATCGCGATGGTCCGGGTGAAGGACCACGAGGACCTGGCGGAGGTCATCCCGGGCCGGATCAGCAAGATCCCCGGGGTGGAGGGCACGGACACGCACGTGGCGTTCCGTACGTACTCGCAGCACGACCTCGAGGCGGCGTTCTCGATCGGGCTGGACAACTGAGGACCCCGCCTCGGCGGACGGGCCCGTACTCCGGATGAAGAGTTCTTCATCCGGGGTTCATCATCGGCTCCCGGTTCCGGCCGCAGGATCGGGCGCATGGCTTTCTCCCGTCGTATGGCGGCCCTGTCCGCCGTCGTGCTGATCCCGCTGGGCATCGCCGCGACCAGTTACGCCCTCGCGGACAGCCCCGAGGCGCCCAAGGTCCCGTCCCAGCAGGTGGAGCTGGACAACCGCTCGCCCACGCCCACCTCCACGCTCACACCCCCCGCGAAGTCGACGCGGCCGGAGTCCACGCCGGGCGACGAGGTCGTCTCGCGGCCCCCGGTGACCGACAGCTCAGCGAGTGACGATGACGACGACGACCGCGGCCGGGGCGCCGGAGACGACGGACCGGGCGACGACGACGGCTCAGGCTCTGACAACTGACCCCGGCCGCCGACGCGTCTCCGCCCGGGTCCGCATCCTGCTCTGGCTGCTGCTCGTGATGGCGGTCGCGCTCGCCTCCGTCGCCATGACCACCCGCTCGTTCCTGCTGCGGGACGTCGACAACCGGATCAACCGCCTGCTCACGCAGGAGACCGGCGAGTTCGCCAACTTCGAGGAGCGGGGCGGGGATCCGCAGACGGGCCGGCCGTTCACCGACGCGGACCGGCTGCTCACGGTGTTCCTGGAACGGCAGAACCCCGACGCGGACGAGGAGCTGATCGGCCTGGTCCGCGGGACGGACGGCACTCCCCGGCAGATCCGCCAGCGGCACGACCTGCCCGTCGCTCTGCCCCTGCACCGGGACCCCGGTGCCAAGCGCGGCATCTTCGACTCGCCCGCGTCCTCCGGTGTGCTGCACCGGCCCGAGGGCGAGATCCGCTGGGCCAAGGTCACCGTGGCCCAGCAGGGCCGGGAGCCGGACGCCGCGTTCGTCGTCGCCTTCCATCCACAGCGCGAGCAGGCCCGCGTGAACAGCATGTTCCGCACACTGCTCGTCATCTCCGGGGTCGCCCTGCTGCTGACCGTCGGCATCGCCTGGGCGGTCGCCGGGCGGATCCTCAAACCCGTAAGGGTGGTGCGCACCGCTGCGGCGCAGCTCACCGAGCAGGACCTCACCCGGCGGATCCCGGTGCACGGCAACGACGACATAGCGGCTCTCGCCGAGACGTTCAACGGCATGCTCGACCGGCTGGAGCGGGCCTTCGCCGCCCAGCGCGAGTTCGTCGACGACGCGGGCCACGAGCTGCGTACCCCCATCACCATCGTGCGCGGCCATCTGGAGGTGATGGGCGACGACCCGGCCGAACGCGAGGAGACCGTCCGGCTGGTGACCGACGAGCTGGACCGGATGAGCCGCATCGTCGAGGACCTGCTGCTGCTCGCCAAGGCCGAACGCCCCGACTTCGTCTCCCCCGAGCCGGTCCAGGTCGCCGAACTCACCGCCGACGTCTACGTCAAGGCCCGCACGCTCGGCGAACGCGACTGGCGGCTCGCCGAGGTCGCCGACCTGGAGGCCGAGCTGGATCCGCAGCGGATCACGCAGGCCATGGTGCAGCTCGCGCAGAACGCCGTGCAGCACACCACCTCCGGCCAGACCATCCGCATCGGCTCCCGCGCCGACGGCCCGCACCTGGAGCTGTACGTCGCCGACTCGGGACCCGGCGTGCAGCCCCAGGACACCGAGGTGATCTTCGAACGCTTCCGGCGCGGCACGGCCCGCCGCGGCGCCCGGGGCTCCGGCGCCGGGCTCGGGCTGTCCATCGTCAAGGCGATCGCCGAGGGCCACCGGGGGCACGTACGGCTCCGCGACTCGCCCGGTGGCGGCGCCGCCTTCGCCCTCGTTCTGCACGCACCCCGGGCACCGGAAGGGGACCCCTCGTGAACCGCATCCTCATCGTCGAGGACGAGGAGCGCATCGCCTCCTTCGTGGAGAAGGGCCTGCGCTCCAACGGCTTCACCACCACCGTCGTCACCGACGGCGACGCGGGCTACGAGTACGCCCTGACCGGCGGCTTCGACCTCGTCGTCCTGGACATCGGACTGCCCGGCCGGGACGGCTTCACCATCCTGCGCGAGCTGCGTGAGGCGCGAGTGACGGTGCCGGTGATCGTGCTGACCGCGCGGGACTCCGTACGGGACACGGTGGCGGGCCTGGAGGGCGGCGCCGACGACTGGATGACCAAGCCGTTCCGCTTCGAGGAGCTGCTGGCCCGGGTGCGGCTGAGGCTGCGGACGGCTGCGCGGGCGCCGGAGGTGACGGTGCTCAGGTCGGGCTCCCTGAGCCTCGATCTCCGTACGCGGCGTGCCCGGTCCGGGGAGCGGACGGTCGATCTGACGGCCCGTGAGTTCGTGCTGCTGGAACTGTTCCTGCGGCATCCGGGGCAGGTGCTGTCCCGGGAGCAGATCCTTTCCCATGTGTGGGGGTACGACTTCGACCCGGGGTCCAACATCGTGGACGTGTACGTGCGGACGCTGCGGAAGAAACTGGGGGCGGAGCGGGTGGAGACGGTGCGGGGGATGGGGTACCGGTTGCCGTGAGTGCCACTCGGTCGCCGTTGCCGGGTGCGGGTTCGTCGTGGTTGTTCGCGCAGTTCCCCGCGCCCCTGAGGCACCGTAGTGAAAGTTCCTTCATGTGGAACTCATCGACGACTCACCGCCCGGGCGGATTCTCGACGGCGTGGCCCTGAACCTGCGAACCACTGCCTCTCTGTGCGCGGCACTGACCGTCTGCCTGCTGCTCGCGATCCCCGGGAACTTCCCGGGACTCGGTGCCGACGCCCGTTTCACGCTCGCCGTGTTCGTTCTGGCGACTTGCGCCTGGATCGGGACGTCGATCGACGACACCTACATCGCGCTGGGCGCCGGGCTCGCGCTCACGGTGACCGGGGTGATCAGCAGCGACACCCTGTTCGGCACCCTCGGTGACGCCACGGTGTGGCTGCTGATCTGCGCGTTCGTGCTGGCGGCCGCGGTGAGCCGGAGCGGACTCGCCGGGCGGGCGGCGGTGTTCCTGGTCAGCGGGGCGCGCACGGTGCGGCAGCTCGTGCACCTGACGACGGCGGCCCTGGTCGTCACCGCGTTCGCGGTGCCCGCCACCTCCGGCCGGGCCGCGCTCGCACTGCCGGTGTTCCTCGCCCTCGCCAAGGTCCTGGCCGACCGGAAGCGACTGGTCGTGATGCTGGCGCTGCTGTTCCCGACCGTGATCCTGCTGTCGGCGGTGGCGACCCTGATCGGCGCCGGCGCGCATCTGATCACCGTGTCGGTCCTGTGGGAGGCGACCGGGCAGCACATCGGCTTCACGGAGTGGCTGCTGCTGGGCCTGCCGCTGGCCGTGGCCTCCTCGCACCTGGCCGCCGAGCTGGTCCTGCTGACGACGACCCGGCGGGCGGACCGCCGCGGCCCGGTCCACATCACGCCCGAACAGATCCAGCAGCACAGCGAGCAGCCGGTGACCGGCCCCTGGAGCCAGGCCGAGAAGCGCTGCGCCCTGCTCATGGCCACGGTGGTGCTGCTGTGGTGCAGCGAGCCGCTGCACCGCGTGCCGCCCGCGCTGGTGGCGCTGATCGGCGCCGTCATCGCCTCCTCACCCGCTCTCGGCACCGTACGTCTGAAGGACGCGCTGAAGACCGTCCCCTGGTCGCTGCTGCTGTTCATGGCGGCGACGATGGCGATGGGCGTGGCGCTCGCCGACTCGGGAGCGGCTGAGTGGCTCGTCTCCGGGCTGCCGACAGGTGGCGCCCCGGTGGTGTTCCTCGCGGTCGTGATCGCGGTCAGCACGGCGGCCCACCTGGTCCTCCAGTCCCGTTCGGCCCGCTCCTCGGTCCTGGTCCCGCTCGTCGTGGCCGCCGCCGTCGGCGTCGGGGTCAACCCGGTCGCCGCCGCGCTCGCCTCCACCGCGGCCGCCGGCTTCTGCCACACGCTGCCCGCCTCCGCCAAGCCGGTCACGCTCTTCGCGCAGATCCCCGGCACCCCCACCTACACCCCGCGCGACCTGCTGCGGCTGTCCGCCTTCCTGGCCCCGCTGACCGCCGCGCTCGTGCTGCTCTTCGCCGTCGCGGTGTGGCCGCTGCTCGGCGTCTCCGTCACCCGTTAAGGAGCCCCACCCATGCTGACCCGTGTCGTCGTAGCCCCCAGCGGCTTCAAGGAGTCCCTGTCCGCCGAGGCCGCCGCCGACGCCATCGCCGCGGGCGTGCGCCGGGTCCTGCCCGACGCCGAGCTCGACCTCGTCCCGCTGGTGGACGGCGGGGAGGGCACGGCCGTCGCCCTGGCCGCCGCCACCGGGGGCCGGCTCGTCACCGTGCCCGCCACCGGCCCGGTCGGGGAGACCGTGGGCGCCCACTTCGCCCTGCTGGGCTCCGGGGACACGGCGGTCGTGGAGATGGCGGCGGTCGCGGGTCTGTCCCTCGTCCCGCTCGACCTGCGCGACCCGGGCGCCACCACCACGTACGGCGTCGGCGAACTGATCCGCTCCGCGCTCGACCGGGGCGTGAGGCGGATCCTCGTCGGCTGCGGCGACTCGGGCACCTCCGACGGCGGCGCGGGCGCGCTCCAGGCGCTCGGGGCCCGGCTGCTGGACGAGCGGGGCGAGGAACTCCCGGCCGGTGGCCGGGAACTGACGCGGCTGCACCGCATCGACCCGAGAGGCCTGGACACCCGCCTGGCGGACGTGGAACTGCTCGTCGCCTGCAACCCGTACAACGTGCTGTGCGGCGAACGGGGCGTGGCCCGGGTCTTCGGCCCGCAGAAGGGCGCGACGCCCGAGCAGGTCGAGCAGCTGTCGGCCGGGCTGGAGAACTGGGCCTTCGTCCTCACCCGTGACGTCGCCGTCCCGGACACCAACCTCCGGCACGGTCCCGGAACCGGAGCCTCCGGAGGGTTGGGCGCCGGCCTCGCCGCCCTCGGCGCCCGTCTCCTCCCCCGCTTCGACGTGCTGCTGGACCACCTCGACCTGGACGCCCGGCTGGCCCGCGCCGACCTGGTCGTCACCGCCGAGGGCGCCCTGGACCACCAGACGCCGCGCGGCAAGGTCCCCGCCGAGGTGGCCCGCCGGGCCAAGCTCTACGGCCGCCCGGTCCTGGCCCTGGCCGGCACGCTCGGCGAGGGCGCGCACGAGGTGCCGGGCGTGGACGCCTGCCACGGCATCCTGCCCGCCCCGATGGAGCTGGCCGAGGCGCTGCTCCGGGCGAGCGAACTGCTCACCGACGCCACGGAACGCGCCCTGCGGATGATCGTCCTCGGCACCCGGCTACCCCTGGTGTCCGAACCCGTTCAGGCGGAGGTGTCCGGCACGCAACGCCCGTCCTCCGTGCGGTAGTTCCACTGCGCCCCGTCCGTCACGAGTTCCCGCACTGCCCGCACGAACCGCTCCACGTGCTCGTCCGGCGTGCCCGCACCGAAGCTGACGCGGATGGCGTTGAGGGACTTCTCGCCGGGCGCGGCCTCCGGGGAACCGCACTCGCCCTGCGTCTGCGGGTCGCTGCCGAGCAGCGTGCGCACCAGCGGGTGGGCGCAGAACAGCCCGTCCCGCACGCCGATGCCGTACTCGGCGGAGAGTGCGGCGGCGAAGTGCGAGCTGTTCCAGCCCTCGACGACGAAGGAGAGCACACCGACACGCGGGGCGTCGTCCCCGAACAGGGACAGGAACCGCACCTCGGGCACGTCGGCGAGCCCCTCCCGCACCTTGGCGACCAGGTACTGCTCGCGGGCGACGAGCGTGTCGAAGCCGGCCTCCGTCAGCGCCTTGCAGGCGGAGGCGACGGCGTAGGCGCCGATGACGTTGGGCGATCCGGCCTCGTGACGGGCGGCGCTGTCGTGCCACTCCACGTCCACTCCCCCGTCCGTGCGCCGGGTGACCTTGCGGCTGGCGCCGCCGCCCGCGAGGTACGGCTCGGCCTCGCGCAGCCAGTCGGCCCGCCCGGCCAGTACGCCGGTACCGAAGGGCGCGTACAGCTTGTGCCCGGAGAAGGCGACCCAGTCGACGTCGAGGTCGGCGACGGACACGGGGTGGTGCGGGGCCAGTTGGGCGGCGTCGAGCACGATCCGGGCGCCGTGGGCGTGCGCGGCCGCCGCGAGTTCCCGTACGGGCCACAGCTCGCCGGTGACGTTCGAGGCGCCGGTGACGCAGACGAGGGCCGGACCGTAGGGGGCACGGTCGGCGAGGGCGCGCTCCAGGGTCTCGACGGCCTGGCGGGGGCTGCGCGGGGCGTCGAGGTACGTCACGCGGGCGTCGCGCCAGGGCAGCAGGGAGGCGTGGTGCTCGGTCTCGAAGACGAAGACCTGGCAGCCGGCCGGGAGCGCGGCGGCGAGGAGGTTGAGGGAGTCGGTGGTGGACCGGGTGAAGACCACCTGGTCACCGTCCCGGCAGTCGAGGAACTCCGCGACGGTCCGGCGGGCGTTCTCGAACAGGTCGGTCGACAGCTGGGACAGGTACCCGGCACCGCGGTGGACGCTGCCGTAGTACGGCGCGTAGGCGGCGACGTCGTCCCAGACCCGCTGGAGCGCCGGGGCGCTGGCGGCGTAGTCGAGCGCGGCGTAGGCGACCTCGCCTCCGGTGACGAGCGGAACGGTGACGTCCCGGCCCAGCACGGGCAGCGGGGCACAGACGGACTGGTCGGCGGCGACGGTGGAGACGGTGGAAACGGACATGGCAAAACTCCCGTGAAGGCAGGTGGAATGCGCCCGCGAGCCGTAGGGCTGCAAGCGGGGCGAAGGAGAGGAAGGGTGCGGAGGCGGGGCTCTGCGGCCCTAACGCATTCGCTGATTCACGGGAAACTCCTCGACGACCAGGACCCCTGGTTTCGCGAGGGGTCCGCGCTTGCCGCAGACCTCGCTGCCTGCGGCCTGGTCTTCACCCGGGGCACCCCGCCACGGACGGAGGGTTGCCGGACAGTCGGCCGGGGCCTCATGACTGTCACTCATGACCTGGAAAGGAACCTACGAGAATGATCGAGGTCCCGCAACCCGCGTCCGGATTGCGGGACACCCGGCGTCGGACAGCCCTACGCGTTGCTCGCCGCCACCCACCGCTCCAGGGTCCGCTTGGCGGCCCCGGAGTCGATCGATTCGGCCGCCTTCGCCATGCCGGCGCGGATCTGCTCGGCCAGCGTCCCCGGGCCGGGATCGAGGGCCACCAGGGCCGCCGCCGAGTTCAGCAGGACCGCGTCGCGCACCGGGCCCGTCTCGCCGTCCAGCAGCCGGCGGGCGACCTCCGCGTTGTAGGAGGCGTCCGCACCGCGCAGGGCCTCCACGGGGACGAGTTCGAGGCCCACGTCGCGCGGGTCGAAGGCCTCCTCGGTCACCTTGCCGTCGCGCACGACCCACACTCTGGACGTGGCGGTGGTGGTCAGTTCGTCGAGGCCGTCGTCCCCCCGGAAGACCAGGGACGAGTGGCCGCGCTCGGCGAAGACGCCCGCGACGATCGGTGCCATGCGCGGGTCCGCGACTCCGACTGCCTGGGCCCGCACCCTCGCGGGGTTGGTCAGCGGACCGAGGACGTTGAAGATCGTCCGGATGCCCAACTGGCCGCGTGCGGCGCCCACGTGGCGCATCGCCGGGTGGAACTTCGCCGCGAAGCAGAAGGTGATCCCGGCCTCCTCGGCGACCCGGGCCACCCGGTGCGTCGGCAGCTCCAGGTTGACGCCGAGCTTCTCCAGCACGTCGGACGCCCCGGACGCCGACGACGCCGCGCGGTTGCCGTGCTTGACGACCTTGGCACCGGTGCCGGCGATGACGATCGCCGACATCGTGGAGATGTTGACGGTCTTCGCCCCGTCGCCGCCCGTGCCGACGATGTCGACGGCCGGGCCCGGCACCTCGATCACGTTCGCGTGCTCGTACATCGCCCGGACGAATCCGGCGATCTCCTCGACGGTCTCGCCCTTGGCCCGCAGCGCCACCACGAGTCCGGCGATCTGGGCGTCCGTCGCCTCGCCGCGCATGATCAGGTCCATCGCCCACGCGGTGTCGTCGGCGGTCAGGTCCCGGCGGTCCAGCAGACCGTTCAACAGCAGGGGCCAGGAGCGGCCCGCCGCGGTGTCGCCTCCAGCGGGGGTCACAGCGCTCATAAGCCGCTCCAGGGTCAGGCGTCCCGCACTACGGGACGAGAGTCTCAACGAGGTCCACCCTATCCAGCCCGGGGCAGCGCGAAGGGCCCCGTCCGAACATCGGACGGGGCCCTTCAGTGGCGTGGCGAAGCAGTGATCAGTGGTGGCCGTGGCCGCTCGTGATCTCCCGGTACTCCTCGGCGGTCGGCTTCGGGATCTGGGCTCCCTCGCCGTAGTAGGACTCGCTGAGCTTGGCGCGCAGCTTCTCGGAGCCCTTCACCTTGCGCTCGACACCGTTCTCGTCGACCGTCGGGCCGATCTCGACCGGCTCGTACTGCTCGTGCGCCGTGAGCGTGTACATCTGCTCCTGGCTGAGCGGCTCGTGCACCTCGATGAACTCACCGTGCGGCAGGCGCTTGATGATGCCCGACTCGCGGCCGTGCAGCACCTTCTCCTTGTCCCGGCGCTGGAGGCCGAGGCAGATGCGCTTGGTGACGATGAACGCGAGGACCGGCCCGGCGAAGAACCCGATCCGGACGAACCAGGTGACCGCGTTGATCGACAGGTGGAAGTGGGTGGCGACGATGTCGTTGCCACCGCCGATCAGCATGATCATGTAGCCGGTGACCCACGCGACACCGAAGGCGGTGCGCGTCGGGGCGTTGCGCGGGCGGTCCAGGATGTGGTGCTCGCGCTTGTCCCCGGTGACCCACGACTCGATGAACGGGTAGAGGGCGATGATCCCGAGGAACAGGCCGAAGAGGACCAGCGGGATGAACACGCCCAGGACGAGCGTGTGACCCCAGAAGTTGATCTCCCAGCCCGGCATCGCCCGGACCAGACCCTCGGCGAAGCCCATGTACCAGTCGGGCTGCGCGCCGGTCGACACCTGGTCGGGCCGGTAGGGGCCCAGGACCCAGATGGGGTTGACGGTCGCGATGCCGGCGAGGGCCGCGATGACACCGAAGACCAGGAAGAAGAAGCCTCCGGCCTTGGCCATGTAGACCGGCAGCAGCGGCATGCCGACGACGTTCTTGTTGGTCCGGCCGGGACCCGCGAACTGCGTGTGCTTGTGGTAGAAGACCAGGATCAGGTGGCCGACCACGAGCCCGAGCATGATGCCCGGCAGCAGCAGGATGTGGATCGAGTAGAACCGGGCGACGAAGTCGGTACCCGGGAACTCCCCGCCGAACAGGAACATCGAGATGTACGTGCCGACGATCGGCACGGACAGGATCGCGCCCTGCGTGAAGCGGACACCGGTGCCGGAGAGCAGGTCGTCCGGGAGCGAGTAGCCGGTGAAACCGGTGAACATGCCCAGGACGAACAGCAGGAAGCCGAACAGCCAGTTGATCTCGCGCGGCTTGCGGAACGCGCCGGTGAAGAAGACGCGCATCATGTGCACGAACATGCCGGCGAGGAAGATGATCGCCGCCCAGTGGTGGATCTGCCGGATGAGCAGACCGCCGCGCACGTCGAAGCTGATGTCCAGCGTGGAGGCGAACGCCTCCGACATCAGCTGCCCCTGGAGCGGGACGTAACTGCCGTGGTACTCCACCTCGTTCATCGACGGGTGGAAGAACAGCGTCAGGTACACACCCGTCAGGATGATGATGATGAAGCTGTAGAGGCAGATCTCACCCAGCATGAAGGACCAGTGGTCCGGGAAGATCTTGCGCATGTTGGCCTTGGCCAGGGAGTAGATCCCCAGGCGGCCGTCGGCCCAGTCGGCGACCCGCTCTCCGGCGGGCGCCTTGCGTCGGTCTTGTGCAGTGCTCATCCGCGCTCCCAGAAAGCAGGGCCGACGGGCTCGTCGAAGTCGCCGAGCGCCTCAAGATAGCCCTCGTCGTTCACGCCGATGCGGAGCTGCGGCAGGGCGTGACCGGCGGGACCGAAGATCACTCGGGCACCGTCGGAGAGGTCGAAGGTGGACTGGTGGCACGGGCAGAGCACGTGGTGCGTCTGCTGCTCGTACAGGGAGATCGGGCAACCGACGTGGGTGCAGATCTTCGAGTACGCGACGATGCCCTCGTGCGACCACTCGAGCTCGCGCTTGTCCTTGATGTTCTCCGGCTGGATCCGGACGATCATCAGGGCGGCCTTGGCGATCTCGTTCTGGAACTCGTGGTCGTGCTCCTCCAGGCCCTCGGGCTTGGCGAAGGTCAGCGAGCCGACCGCGACGTCCGACGGACGCAGCGGCTCGTTCGTGTTCATGTTGACGAGCAGCTTGCCCTTGGACCAGAGCGTGTGACGCAGCTTGTCCTCGGGCAGCGGGCCGAGGTCGCGCAGCAGCACGACACCGGAGAGCGGCACCAGCGTGAGCGCGCCGAACATGGTGTTGCGGATCAGCTTGCGGCGGCCGAGCGCGGACTCCTTGGCGCCCTGCTGGAAGTCCGCGAAGACCTTCTCGCGAACCTCGGGCTCCGCCTCGATCGGGTGCCGCTCGTCGGCGATCTCCACGTCCGACATCAGGGTGCGGGCCCAGTGGACCGCGCCCGCGCCGATGCAGAACAGCGCGATGCCGAGCGTCATGCCCAGCGCGAAGTTCAGCGCGCTGATGTGGCCCAGCGGGAAGATGTAGACCGACTTGTCGACCGGGATCGCCACGAACGCGGCGATGAAGGCGATGGTGGCCAGCATCGACACCGTGAACATCAGGGCGACCGAGCGCTCGGACCGCTTGGCGGCCCGCTCGTCGACGTCCTGGATGCGGTGCTCGTGGGGGGAAGGCCCGGGTCGGCGAACGGGTGCTCGTCCGTGGGGCTCAGCGCCCCGTGCCCGTGCTCGTCATGTCCTGCGGTCTGCTCGGACTGCTCAGCAGGCAGGTTCTCTTCTGGAATGTCTTGGCTACTCATGACTTCTTGGCCTTTGCGGTCCGGGCGGCGACCCACACGGCGACGGCGATCAGCCCGCCGAGACCGAAGATCCAGCCGAACAGGCCCTCGCTGACCGGCCCGAGGCCGCCGAGCTCGAGGCCGCCGGGGCTCTCGGACTTGCTGCTGTTGACCGCGTCCAGGTACGCGATGATGTCCTTCTTGTTCTTCTCCGACAGCGTGGTGTCGGGGAAGGAGGGCATGTTCTGCGGGCCGGTCTCCATGGCCTCGTAGATGTGCTTGGGGGCGACACCCTCAAGGGTCGGCGCGTACTTGCCGTGCGTCAGCGCACCGCCCTTGCCGGTGAAGTTGTGGCACTGCGCGCAGTTGGTGCGGAACAGCTCACCGCCCTTGGCGATGTCGGCACCCTGGGGGCCGTACTGCTCCTCCGTCGGGATGGCAGGACCGGCGCCCAGCGAGGCGATGTAGGCCGCGAGCTGGTCGATCTCGGCCTGGCTGTAGACGTTCTTCTTCTTCGGGACCTGCGGGCCCTGGGAGGTGGCGGCCGGCATACGGCCGGTGGCCACCTGGAAGTCGACGGCGGCGGCGCCCACACCCACCAGGCTCGGCCCGTCGGAGGTGCCCTGACCGCCGGTGCCGTGGCAACTGGCGCAGCCGACCGAGTAGAGCTTCTTGCCCTCCTCGATGGTGAGGGACTGGGCGGTTTCGTCGGCCTCAGCCTTGCTCGTGGGTGCGAACACGGCGTACAGCCCCCCGCTGAAGAGCAGCGCGAGGAGTAGGACGACGACCGCCGCCAACGGGTGGCGTCGTCGTGCGGAGAGCTTTTTCACGGATTACCCCGGTGTCAGGATCTTCTGCGTCGGTGCTTCTGGGATGCGTGCCTCGTCGGGCGCGCGCTGCGGTCCCGCTACTTGATCATGTAGATCGTGGCGAAGAGGCCGATCCAGACGACATCGACGAAGTGCCAGTAGTAGGACACGACGATCGCGGCGGTCGCCTGCTCGTGGGTGAACCTCCGGGCCGCGTAGGTCCGGCCCAGGACCAGCAGGAAGGCGATGAGTCCGCCCGTCACATGCAGGCCGTGGAAGCCGGTGGTCAGGTAGAAGACCGAGCCGTACGGGTCGGAGGACAGGGACAGGCCCGCGTCCTTGACCAGCTCGGTGTACTCGAAGACCTGACCGCCGATGAAGATCGCACCCATCACGAAGGTGACGATGAACCACATCCGGAGCTTCTTCACGTCACCGCGCTCGGCGGCGAAGACGCCGAGCTGGCAGGTGAGTGAGGAGAGCACCAGGATCGTGGTGTTCGTCGCCGAGAACGGGAAGTTGAGATGGGCAGCCATCTCCTTCCAGTGATCGGGACCCGTCACCGATCGCAGGGTGAAGTACATCGCGAAGAGGGCCGCGAAGAACATCAGCTCGGAACTCAGCCAGATGATGGTTCCGACGCTGGTGAGGTTCGGCCGATTGACCGACGGGTGCGCGTGCCCGGTTTCTACTGTCGTTGCTGTCGCCACGACCGACATTATGTCGGTCGCTTATCCCGCCCTCACTCCGGGGGGTGCCGTTCGGAGTGTCTAAGCCGGTCGTACCGGTGTTGACGTGGTGTTCAAGGGAGTAGCATCCGGCCCAACGGGCCTGTCCTTACGACGCTGACGTCACGGAGGAACAATGCAGCCGACCGCCACGGTGCTGGTCTACAGCGACGACTCCAACACCCGCGAACAGGTACGGCTCGCCACGGGGCGGCGGCCGGCGCCGGACGTTCCTCCGGTGGAGTTCGTGGAGTGTGCGACTCCGGACGCGGTGCTCAGGGAGCTGGGCCGGGGTGGGATCGACGTCTGTGTGCTGGACGGTGAGGCCGTGCCGATGGGGGGCATGGGGCTGTGCCGGCAGATCAAGGACGAGGTGTTCGACTGTCCTCCGGTGCTGCTGCTCATGGGGCGGCCGCAGGATGCGTGGCTCGCGACCTGGAGTCGCGCTGAATCGGCGGTGACGTTGCCGGTGGAGCCGGTGGAGTTTGCTGCGGCGTTGGCTTCCCTGTTGCGGTCGAGGGCGGCTTTGAACGCCTAGGAGCTCGGGACGTCCGGTTGGGTGGCGACCTGCGGGTGGTGCGTGGCTCGTCGCGCAGTTCCCCGCGCCCCTGGGGCGATGCCCCTGAGGGCGTTCAGACACTCTGCGGGCGTAGACGGGCTCTGTCGGCTGGTGTCGGGCCCTCCGGGGTGCCGGCTGTCAGGGCGCTGCCTGTGCGCCACTGCTTCCACTCGAGGTTCCAGTCGCCGAAGCCGTTGCCGAAGGCGGGCATCGAGTCGCCGCCGGAGTTTATGACCTTGACGATGTCGCCCTCGCGGATGGTCTCGTAGAACCACGCGGCGTTCTCGGTGCTCATGCCGGTGCAACCGTGACTGACGTTGGCGTAGCCCTGGGAGCCGACGGACCAGGGGGCGGCGTGGACGTACTCGCCGCTGTTGGTGACCCGCACGGAGTGGTGGACGATCAGGTCGTAGAAGTCCGAGGCGCCGATGCTGGCGCTGGTCATCCGGACGGTGCCTTCCTTGGCCAGGACGACCTTGACGCCGTTGCGGGTGTCGTAGCCGGGCATGCCCGTGGTGACCGGGATCTGCCGGACGATCTCGTCGTTCTTGTAGACGGTCATCTGGTGGGCCGCGGCGTCCGTGACGGCTATGACCTTGTCGGCCGTGCTGATCGTCAGCGGCTTGGCCTTGCCGCCCCGCATACGGTCGCCGATCTTGATGCCCTCCAGGTTGCTGCGGACCTGGATGGTGGCCTGTGTGGGCCAGTAGTCCTTCGGGCGGTAGTGGAGCTTCTTGTCGTCCACCCAGTGCCATGCGCCGTCCGTTGCGGGCATGGAGGAGACCTTCAGGGCCCGTTCGACGACGGCCCGCTGGGATCTGTCCTTGACCGGCTGGCTCAGCTCGGCCGTGATGGGCTGGCCGACGCCGTAGGTGCCCGCCTTGGGGCCGAAGGTGACGTTCAGCCGCTTGTTGGCGGTGGGCTTGCCGGTGTCGAAGGTGAGGACCTTGCGGCCGGGCGCCCCGTCCTCGTCCTCGGTGCTCACCCGCACCGTGTAGCTGGCGTTGGCGGCGAGCGGTGAGGTGCTGTGCCAGCGGCCGCCGTCGGCGGCGAGTTCGCCGGCCACGTAGCGTCCGGAGGCGTCGTGGGCCGTGACGTCCGTGATGCGCCCGTCGGAGTCCTCGGCGACCACTTCCAGGGGCTTGTCCGGGTCGGCCTTCTTGCGGCCCTCGGAGGGGCCGTTGAAGGAGATCTGGTCCGCCGCGTCGTAGGGGCGGTGGGAGAGCGGGTTGCCGTCGGAGCCGCAGGCGGTGACGCCCGCGCAGAGGGCTATCACCAGCAGCGCGCAGCTGACGACGGGGCGGGAGATCGCTGTGTGGCTCATGACCTCACGCTAGGAAGCCGCGTCAACTGTGGCACGCCGGGTGACTCGTACGAGTGACACGGATTGCGGCAAAAAGCAGGGGCCCGGACGCTCCTTGCGGAGTGTCCGGGCCCTGGAGCGCTCGGCTCGTGTTACTGGGTGCGGTTCTCACCGCGGTAGTACTCGAAGACCCAGCCCCAGATGCCGACCAGGATGATCGGCAGCGAGAAGTACATCAGCCACCAGCCGATCGCGATCGACAGGAAGGCGAGGGCGCCACCGATGGCCAGCGAGAGCGGCTGCCAGCTGTGCGGGCTGAAGAACCCGACCTCGCCGGCGTCGTCCGCGACGTCCGCCTCCTTGTTGTCCTGCGCACCGACGTCGACCCGCTTGGCCGTGAAGCCGAGGTAGAAGCCGATCATGATGCACAGGCCGAAGGCCAGGAAGAGGGCCGTGGTACCGGCCGGCTCCTTCGACCACACGCCATAGACGACCGCCATGGCGAGGACGAAGACGCTCAGCCACATGAACATCTTGCCCTGGATCTTCACTTGCCGGCCTCCTTGCCACCAGCGATGGCCTTCTCGCCGTGACCGACGTTCTCGAGCTGGTCGAGGGCGGCGATCTCCGGGTGGTGCAGGTCGAACGCCGGGGATTCACTGCGGATCCGCGGCATGGTGATGAAGTTGTGCCGCGGCGGCGGGCAGGAGGTCGCCCACTCCAGGGAGCGGCCGTAGCCCCACGGGTCGTCGACGCCGACCGGCTTGCCGTACTTGGCCGTCTTCCACACGTTGTAGAAGAACGGCAGGATCGACATGCCGAGCAGGAACGAGCTGATCGTCGAGATCGTGTTCAGCGCGGTGAAGCCGTCGGCCGCGAGGTAGTCCGCGTACCGGCGCGGCATGCCCTCGGCACCCAGCCAGTGCTGGACGAGGAACGTGCCGTGGAAGCCGATGAACAGCGTCCAGAAGGTGATCTTGCCGAGGCGCTCGTCCAGCATCTTGCCGGTCCACTTCGGCCACCAGAAGTGGAAGCCGGAGAACATCGCGAAGACCACGGTGCCGAAGACGACGTAGTGGAAGTGGGCCACCACGAAGTACGAGTCGGAGACGTGGAAGTCCATCGGCGGCGAAGCCAGGATGACACCGGTCAGACCACCGAAGGTGAAGGTGATGAGGAAGCCGGTCGCCCACAGCATCGGTGTCTCGAAGGACAGCGAGCCCTTCCACATGGTGCCGATCCAGTTGAAGAACTTCACACCGGTCGGGACCGCGATCAGGAAGGTCATGAAGGAGAAGAACGGCAGCAGCACACCGCCGGTGACGTACATGTGGTGCGCCCACACCGTCACGGACAGACCCGCGATCGCGATGGTCGCGCCGATCAGACCCGTGTAACCGAACATCGGCTTGCGGGAGAAGACCGGAATGACCTCGGAGATGATGCCGAAGAACGGCAGCGCGATGATGTACACCTCTGGATGGCCGAAGAACCAGAAGAGGTGTTGCCACAACAACGCGCCGCCGTTGGCGGAGTCGAAGACGTGCGCACCGAACTTGCGGTCCGCCTCCAGGGCGAAGTAGCGCCGCGGCCAGGACCGGGAAGGCCAGCAGGACCAGCACACCGGTCAGCAGCACGTTCCAGGTGAAGATCGGCATGCGGAACATGGTCATGCCCGGGGCGCGCATGCAGATGATCGTGGTGATGAAGTTGACCGAGCCGAGGATGGTGCCGAAGCCGGAGAAGGCCAGACCCATGATCCACATGTCGGCGCCGATGCCCGGGGAGCGGACCGCGTCCGAGAGCGGGCTGTAGGCGAACCAGCCGAAGTCGGCCGCGCCCTGCGGCGTGAGGAAGCCCCCGACGGCGATGAGCGAGCCGAACAGGTACAGCCAGTAGGCGAACATGTTCAGCCGGGGGAACGCCACGTCCGGCGCGCCGATCTGCAGCGGCATGATCCAGTTCGCGAAGCCGGCGAACAGCGGCGTCGCGAACATCAGCAGCATGATCGTGCCGTGCATCGTGAACGCCTGGTTGAACTGCTCGTTCGACATGATCTGCAGACCGGGCCGGGCGAGCTCGGCGCGCATGAACAGCGCCATCACGCCGCCGATGACGAAGAACGACGAACGACGTGGCCAGGTACAGCGTGC
>KE354192.1 GCA_000415505.1 Streptomyces afghaniensis 772 | reverse complement strand
CGGGCCAGCTCCTCGCTCCACTCCGGGCCGGCAGCGCGTTCCACACGGCCCGTGGCGCACCGCCGGAGGCCAGCGACTCCAGGAGGGCCGCTCCCCGCTCGTACCGCTGCCAGGAGCCCGCCTCGGGCGTCGGGGGCGGCGGCAGCGGTGCGGGCGAGGGGCGCTGCTCGGCCCGGGCGTTGCGCGGCGGCACCGCGAGTTGCAGGACGTCGGCGAGGCTGCCCGCGTACCGGTCGGCGACCGCCCGGGCCAGCCCGAGCAGCTCCTCGCTCAGTACCCGCTCGGGCGACACGACCTGGGCGAGGGCGGCCAGCGGCCCGGTGTAGTCGGACTCGGCCAGCCGCTCGACGAGGAACCCGTCGATCAGCCCGCCGCCCTCGCGCCGCCCGTCCCGCACCCGGTGTCGCCCGGCCCCGAACCGGACCCGCACCCGCACGCCGGGCTGAGCCTGCTCGTCCAGTTCCTCGGGCACGGCGTAGTCGAAGTACCGGTCGAGATGGAGCACGCCCTTGTCGACGAGCACCCGCGCGACGGGCAGGTCCTTGGCGAGCGCGGCCCCCCGCCAGGTCCGCGGCTTCGCCCGGGGCGTCCTGGCCTTGCGCACACTCTCCCGGATGAGCGCGAGCTGCTCGGGCGGCGCACCTTCCGCGCCGCCGCCCGCCTGTTCGTTCTCGCTGCTCACGCTTGCATTCTTACCAAACGCCACTGACATCCGGCGGGCCCCGAGTACCCGTCCGCCCGCACCGGACGCACGACGAGGCCCGGCGCCCCGAAGGGTGCCGGGCCTCGCGACGTACCGCGGCGGCGCCGGGCCTGTGGCCCCGCCGCCCTGCTGGGACTTACAGCCCCGCGGCCTTGCGCAGCGCGTCCACGCGGTCCGTCCGCTCCCAGGTGAACTCGGGAAGCTCGCGGCCGAAGTGGCCGTACGCCGCCGTCTGGGAGTAGATCGGGCGGAGCAGGTCGAGGTCGCGGATGATGGCGGCCGGACGGAGGTCGAAGACCTCGTCGATCGCCTTCTCGATCTTCTCCGTGTCGACCTTGGCGGTGCCGAAGGTCTCGACGAACAGACCGACCGGCTCGGCCTTGCCGATGGCGTACGCCACCTGGACCTCGCAGCGGGTGGCGAGACCCGCGGCGACCACGTTCTTGGCGACCCAGCGCATGGCGTACGCCGCGGAGCGGTCGACCTTGGACGGGTCCTTGCCGGAGAAGGCGCCGCCGCCGTGGCGGGCCATGCCGCCGTAGGTGTCGATGATGATCTTGCGGCCGGTCAGACCGGCGTCACCCATCGGGCCGCCGATCTCGAAGCGGCCGGTGGGGTTGACCAGGAGGCGGTAGTTCTCCGTGTCGATCTTGATGCCCTCGTCGAGCAGCGCCTTGAGCTCCGGGTCGACGACGAACTCCTTGATGTCCGGAGCCAGGAGCGAGTCCAGGTCGATGTCGGAGGCGTGCTGCGAGGAGACCACGACGGTGTCCAGGCGGACGGCCTTGTCGCCGTCGTACTCGATGGTGACCTGGGTCTTGCCGTCCGGGCGCAGGTACGGGATGGTCCCGTTCTTGCGCACGTCGGACAGGCGCTTCGACAGGCGGTGGGCCAGGAAGATCGGCAGCGGCATCAGCGTCGGCGTCTCGTCCGTCGCGTAGCCGAACATCAGGCCCTGGTCGCCCGCGCCCTGCTTGTCGAGCTCGTCCTCGTCGCCCTCGACACGGGACTCGTACGCCGCGTCCACGCCCTGGGCGATGTCCGGGGACTGCGCGCCGATCGACACCGAGACGCCGCAGGAGGCGCCGTCGAAGCCCTTCTTCGAGGAGTCGTAGCCGATTTCGAGGATCTTGCTCCGGACCAGCGTCGCGATGTCCGCGTACGTCTTGGTGGTGACCTCTCCGGCCACGTGCACCAGGCCGGTCGTGATCAAGGTCTCGACGGCGACCCGGGAGGTGGGGTCCTCGCGGAGCAGCGCGTCGAGAATGGTGTCGCTGATCTGGTCAGCGATCTTGTCGGGGTGACCCTCGGTCACGGACTCCGAGGTGAACAGGCGACGGGACACAACGCTCCCTGGGGTTGCAGCGGCTGCTGGCTGATCATTGGCGGACGGCGGGGGCTGCACCCGGCGCCGTCCGTGGAACAGTTTATCGGTCACGCTTCGGCCACGGTCCCCCCGTCTCGACACTCGGGAGTGCTGTGACCTGCGGCACGGGCATTCTGCCCAATGCCGAGCTGCGTTGGCCAGAGGCGCCACGCCCCGATCGGCCGGGTTTCACGGGGGCGCAGGGCGACTGAAACATCAGCGGAGGCGCTCGGCCACCAGGCCCCACACGGTTTCGGCCAGGGCTTCCTTGGGGCCGTGCGGCACCGCGGTCTCGCTGCCGTCGGCGCCGAGGACGACGGCCTCGTTCTCCTCGGAACCGAAGGTTCTGCTCTCCCCGACCTCGTTCACCACCAGCAGATCACAGCCCTTGCGCTTGAGCTTCGCACGGCCGTTGGCGAGCACGTCGTCGGTCTCCGCCGCGAAGCCGACGATCACCTGGCCGGGGCGGGCGCGCTCGGCGGAGATCTCCGCGAGGATGTCCGGATTCCGCACCAGGGTGATCGGCTCGGGCTCCTGGTCGTCCTTCTTCTTGATCTTCCCGGCCGCGTACACCGCCGGGCGGAAGTCCGCCACCGCCGCCGCCATGACCACCGCGTCGGCGTCGGCGGAGGCCTTCAGCACCGCCTCGCGCAGTTGCACGGCGGTGCCCACGGGGACGACGTCCACGCCGGCCGGGTCGGGCAGGGCGCTGTTGGCCGCGATCAGCGTGACGCGGGCGCCGCGGGCGGCCGCGGTGCGGGCGAGGGCGTAGCCCTGCTTGCCCGAAGAGCGGTTGCCGAGGAACCGGACGGGGTCCAGGGGCTCGCGGGTGCCGCCGGCGCTGACCACAACATGCCGGCCCTTCAGGTCGGGCTCGGTCACGCCCCGGGCCAGCACCCGGCGGCAGACCTCGAAGATCTCGCCGGGGTCGGGCAGCCGGCCCTTGCCGGTGTCGACGCCGGTGAGGCGGCCCACGGCCGGTTCGATGACGAGGGCGCCGCGGCGGCGCAGCGTCGCCACGTTCTCCCGGGTGGCCGGGTGCTCCCACATCTCCGTGTGCATGGCGGGGGCGAAGACGACCGGGCAGCGGGCGGTGAGCAGGGTGTTGGTCAGAAGGTCGTCGGCGAGGCCGTGGGCCGCCTTGGCGAGCATGTCGGCGGTGGCGGGGGCGACGACAACCAGGTCGGCGTGCTGTCCGATGCGGACGTGCGGGACCTCGTGCACGTCGTCCCACACCTCCGTGGAGACCGGGTTCCCGGAGAGCGCGGACCAGGTGGCGGCGCCGACGAAGTGCAGCGCGGAGGCGGTGGGGACGACGCGCACGTCATGACCCGACTCCGTCAGCCGCCGCAGCAGCTCACAGGCCTTGTACGCGGCGATGCCGCCACTGACCCCCAGAACGACCTTCGGCTTGTCCACGTCTCTCCCCGGACCTCGGCAACCGGCACACCGTACGACTCCATGACACACCACAGGCCCGGCAGTCGGCCTGCCGGGCCTGTGGAAAAGTCAGCGTCAAGCTGCAAATAGTACTTACTGCGCCGGGCCCTCGACGGCCTCGGACGTCAGCAGCCCCGCGTTGATCTCGCGAAGGGCGATCGAGAGCGGCTTCTCGTGGACGTGGGTGTCGACGAGAGGACCGACGTACTCGAGGAGACCCTCGCCGAGCTGCGAGTAGTACGCGTTGATCTGGCGGGCCCGCTTGGCCGCGTAGATCACGAGGCTGTACTTCGAGTCGGTGGCCTCGAGGAGCTCGTCGATCGGCGGGTTGATGATGCCCTCGGGCGCGGAGATGGAAGAGGACACGCTCTACCTTCCGATGGATGGGAAAGATTCTGTCGGGGTGATCAGCGAGACCCGGAAACGATCAGCGATGGTCACACGACGTCCACCAAGGCTAGCAGCTCGCGAGCCACGTCCTCGACGGAGGTGTTCACCAGGGTCGTGTCGAACTCCGGCTCCGCGGCCAGTTCGGTCTTCGCCGCCTCGAGCCGGCGCTCGATGACCTCGGGCGGTTCGGTGCCCCGCCCGGTGAGTCTGCGCACCAGCTCCTCCCAGGAGGGGGGAGCCAGGAACACCAGCCGGGCCTCGGGCATCGACTCCCGGACCAGACGGGCACCCTGGAGGTCGATCTCGAGGAGCACCGGCTCGCCCTTCTCCAGGCGCTCCTGCACGGCCGCACGCGGCGTGCCGTAGCGGTTGCCCGCGAACTCGGCCCACTCCAGCAGCTCGCCGTTGGCGATCAGCTTGTCCATCTCGTCGTCGGTGACGAAGAAGTAGTGGACTCCGTGCTTCTCGCCGGGGCGGGGCTTGCGGGTCGTCGCCGACACCGAGAGCCAGACCTCGGGATGTTCCTTGCGCATATGAGCGACGACCGTGCTCTTGCCGACCCCGGAGGGGCCGGAGAGCACGGTCAGCCGCGGACGTACGTCCGGGGGCACGGGGGTGGTCCCCCGGGGTGTTGCAGCCATGCAGCGATTATCCAGCAATCCCGGAGTGCCCGGGACTCGCTCCCCCGGACTGCCCGGTTCAGGAGCCGGTGCTGCCGAACTCACGCTCAAGGGAGGCGATCTGGTTGGAACCGAGACCACGCACGCGGCGGCTCTCGGAGATACCGAGTCGCTCCATGATCTGCTTGGCGCGGACCTTGCCCACGCCCGGCAGGGACTCGAGGAGGGCGGAGACCTTCATCTTGCCGATGACGTCGTTCTCCTGGCCCTGCTTGATGACCTCGTGAAGAGAGGCGCCGGAGTGCTTGAGTCGATTCTTGACCTCGGCCCGCTCCCGGCGAGCCGCGGCGGCCTTTTCGAGCGCGGCTGCGCGCTGTTCAGGGGTAAGGGGCGGAAGAGCCACGCCTACGTCACCTCGGATGTCGAACTGTCGGATACGGACCGGTGAGGAACCTAGTCGCCCCACACCTGGGGAGCCACGAGCAACACACGCTTGCCCGTTCTCTCGTCGGAGACTAGCGGGCAAGTCCGCCAGAGTCAGCGAGAACAGCGGAAAAGTCCTGGTCAGCCTTCATCTGAACGGACATTTAGGACATACTGCCCCGGATTTGAGGATGTATTCAGACTCAAGCGGGTCCCGGACCACTCATCGGAGGACTCCGCAGGAGGTCAGGAGGAGGTCGGAAAGAGGTCGCTCGGAGGTCAGACGAAGGTCACGGCGTGCCTGATCTCCTCCGCGAAGCGTTCCGCGGCGTCACGCAGCGCGACCGTGTCGGGACCGTGGCGCAGCACTCCCCGGCTGACGTTCGGCACCACGTTGCGCACCGCCGCCCCGAAGACCCCTGGAAGATCGGCCGGCGTCGCCCCCTGGGCGCCGATGCCGGGCGCGAGGAGCGGGCCGTTGATGTCCAGGTCGTACGACGACAGGTCACCGAGGGTCGCGCCGACGACGGCACCGAAGGACCCCAGCGGCTCCTCCCCCGCGTTCTCGGCGGACAGGTGCGCGAGCATGGTCGCTCCGACGTTCCGGCCGTCGGACCGCACGGCGTGCTGGACCTCGCCGCCCTCCGGGTTGGAGGTCAGCGCCAGCACGAACAGCCCGGCCCCGCTCTCCCGGGCCAGCGCGACGGCCGGGCTGAGCGAGCCGTAGCCGAGGTAGGGCGAGACGGTCAGCGCGTCGGAGAACAGCGGGGCGTCCTTGTGCAGGAAGGACTCGGCGTACGCGGCCATGGTCGAGCCGATGTCGCCGCGCTTGGCGTCCATCACGACGAGCGCGCCCGCCGCCCGCGCCTCGGCGACCGACTTCTCCAGGACGGCGACGCCGCGCGAGCCGAACCGCTCGAAGAACGCGCTCTGCGGCTTGAGCACGGCGACCCGGTCGGCCACCGCCTCGACGACCGTGCGGCTGAACCGCTCCAGGCCCGTCACGTCGTCGTTGAGACCCCACTCGGCGAGCAGGGAGGCGTGCGGGTCGATGCCGACGCAGAGCGGGCCGCGCTCGTCCATGGATCGGCGCAGGCGGGCGCCGAAGGGTTCGAGACCACTCATGCCGTCTTCCTCACGTCGGCGCCCACCGCGTCGGCGAGCGTGGCGTACGGGCTGGTGCGCAGGCGCGCGGCGAGCCCCTTGTGGATCGCGCGGCCCCAGAAGGGCCCCTCGTAGACGAAGGCGCTGTAGCCCTGGACCAGCGTGGCACCGGCCAGGATGCGCTGCCAGGCGTCCTCGGCGTTCTCCACGCCCCCGACGCCCACCAGGGTGATCCGGTCGCCCACGCGCGCGTAGAGGCGGCGCAGGACCTCCAGGGAGCGTTCCTTCAGGGGCGCGCCGGACAGGCCGCCGGTCTCCTTGACCAGGGAGCGGTCGGACCTCAGGCCGAGTCCCTCGCGCGCGATGGTGGTGTTCGTGGCGATGATCCCGTCGAGGCCGAGTTCCAGGGCGAGGTCGGCGACGGCGTCGATGTCCTCGTCGGCGAGGTCCGGCGCGATCTTGACCAGGAGCGGGACGCGCCGCGCGGACACCGCGCGGTCGGCGGCCTCGCGCACCGCGCTCAGCAGGGGGCGCAGCGCCTGAGTGGCCTGGAGGTTGCGCAGACCGGGCGTGTTCGGGGAGGAGACGTTGACCACGAGGTAGTCGGCGTACGGCGCCAGCCGCTCGGCGGACTTCACGTAGTCCGCGACGGCCTCCTCCTCGGGTACGACCTTGGTCTTGCCGATGTTGACGCCGACGACGGTCTTGAAGACGGGCGTCCGGGAGGCAAGACGGGCGGCGACGCGGAGCGATCCGTCGTTGTTGAAGCCCATGCGGTTGATCAGCGCCCGGTCCTTGACCAGGCGGAACAGCCGCTGCTTGGGGTTGCCGGGCTGCGGCTCGCCGGTGACCGTGCCGATCTCGACATGGTCGAAGCCGAGCATCGCCATGCCGTCGATGCCGACGGCGTTCTTGTCGAAGCCCGCGGCGAGCCCGAAGGGGCCGTGCATGCGCAGCCCGAAGGCCTCCGTGCGCAGTTCCTTGTGGCGGGGCGCGAGTGCGGCCGCGAGGAAGGTGCGCAGCACGGGCACGCGGGCGGCCAGCCGGATCCAGCGGAAGGCGAGGTGGTGGGCCTGCTCCGGGTCCATCCGCTTGAAGAACAGACTGAAAAAGATCTTGTACATGGTGTCCTCACGAAGACTTGGCGTCCTCACGAAGAGGGGGACACCGTTTCCGGTGTCCCCCTCTTCGGCTGCTAGTCGCGGGCCGCGGTCAGGTGTTCCGCGTGTTCCTGGAGCGATCGGACGCCCACGTCGCCGCGGTTGAGGGCGTCGATGCCCTGGACCGCCGCCGCGAGCGCCTGGACCGTCGTCAGGCAGGGCACGGAGCGTGCCACGGCCGCCGTGCGGATGTCGTAGCCGTCGAGGCGGCCACCGGTGCCGTACGGGGTGTTGACGATGAGGTCGACCTCGCCGTCGTGGATGAGCTGGACGATGGTCTTCTCGCCGTTCGGGCCGGTGCCCTCGGACTGCTTGCGCACGATCGTGGCGTTGATGCCGTTGCGCTTGAGGACCTCGGCCGTGCCGGAGGTGGCGAGCAGCTCGAAGCCGTGCGCGACCAGCTCCCGGGCCGGGAAGATCATCGAGCGCTTGTCGCGGTTGGCGACCGAGATGAACGCGCGGCCCTTGGTGGGCAGCGGGCCGTAGGCGCCCGCCTGCGACTTGGCGTACGCCGTGCCGAAGACGGAGTCGATGCCCATGACCTCGCCGGTGGAGCGCATCTCCGGGCCGAGGACCGTGTCGACGCCGCGGCCGTGGATGTCGCGGAAGCGCGACCACGGCATGACGGCCTCCTTGACAGAGATCGGCGCGTCGAACGGCAGCTCGCCGCCGTCACCGGTGGCCGGGAGCATGCCCTCGGCGCGCAGCTCGGCGATGGTCGCGCCCAGCGAGATCCGCGCGGCGGCCTTGGCCAGCGGCACCGCGGTCGCCTTCGAGGTGAAGGGGACGGTGCGCGAGGCGCGCGGGTTGGCCTCCAGGACGTAGAGGATGTCGCCCGCCAGCGCGAACTGGATGTTGATCAGGCCGCGCACCCCGACGCCCTTGGCGATGCCCTCCGTGGACGCGCGCAGGCGCTTGATGTCGAAGCCGCCGAGCGTGATCGGGGGCAGGGCGCACGCCGAGTCGCCGGAGTGGATGCCGGCCTCCTCGATGTGCTCCATGACGCCGCCGAGGTACAGCTCCTGACCGTCGTAGAGCGCGTCGACGTCGATCTCGATCGCGTCGTCCAGGAACCGGTCGACCAGGACCGGCCGGGACGGGCTGATCTCCGTCGACTCGGCGATGTACGCCTCCAGGCGCGTCTCGTCGTAGACGATCTCCATGCCGCGCCCGCCGAGGACGTACGAGGGACGGACCAGGACCGGGTAGCCGATCTCGTCGGCGATGGCCTTGGCCTCGGCGAAGGTGGTGGCGGTGCCGTGCTTGGGGGCCGGGAGGCCGGCCTCCTTCAGGACCCGGCCGAAGGCACCCCGGTCCTCGGCGGCGTGGATGGCCTCCGGGGAGGTGCCCACGATCGGCACGCCGTTGTCCTTGAGCGCCTGCGACAGGCCCAGCGGGGTCTGGCCGCCGAGCTGGACGACCACGCCCGCGACCGGCCCGGCCTGCTGCTCTGCGTGGACGATCTCCAGCACGTCCTCGAGCGTCAGCGGCTCGAAGTACAGGCGGTCGGAGGTGTCGTAGTCCGTGGAGACGGTCTCCGGGTTGCAGTTGACCATCACCGTCTCGTAGCCCGCGTCGCTCAGTGCGAAGGAGGCGTGGACGCAGGAGTAGTCGAACTCGATGCCCTGGCCGATGCGGTTCGGGCCGGATCCCAGGATGATCACGGCCGGCTTCTCGCGGGACGCGACCTCCGTCTCCTCGTCGTAGGAGGAGTAGAAGTACGGCGTCTTCGCGGCGAACTCGGCGGCGCAGGTGTCGACCGTCTTGTACACCGGGCGGATGCCCAGTGCGTGCCGGACCTCGCGGACGACGTCCTCGCGCAGGCCGCGGATCTCGCCGATCTGCGAGTCGGAGAAGCCGTGCCGCTTGGCCTCGGCGAGCAGGTCGGGCGTGAGCTCGGCGGCGGCCGCGAGCTCGTCCGCGATCTCCTTGATCAGGAAGAGCTGGTCGACGAACCAGGGGTCGATCTTCGTGTACTCGAAGACCTCCTCGGGCGTGGCGCCCGCGCGGATGGCCTGCATGACCGTGTTGATCCGGCCGTCGGTGGGGCGCACGGCGTCGCGGAGCAGCTCGTCCTTGTCGCCGGGGTCGCCGACGAAGGTGAACTGGCTGCCCTTCTTCTCCAGCGAGCGCAGGGCCTTCTGGAAGGCCTCCGTGAAGTTGCGGCCGATGGCCATGGCCTCGCCGACCGACTTCATGGTGGTGGTGAGGGTGGAGTCCGCGCTCGGGAACTTCTCGAAGGCGAAGCGCGGGGCCTTCACGACCACGTAGTCGAGCGTCGGCTCGAAGGAGGCCGGGGTCTCCTGCGTGATGTCGTTCGGGATCTCGTCCAGCGTGTAGCCGACGGCGAGCTTGGCGGCGATCTTGGCGATCGGGAAGCCGGTGGCCTTGGAGGCGAGCGCCGAGGAGCGCGACACGCGCGGGTTCATCTCGATGACGATGACCCGGCCGTCCTCGGGGTTCACCGCGAACTGGATGTTGCAGCCGCCGGTGTCGACGCCGACCTCGCGGATGACGGCGATGCCGATGTCGCGGAGGGTCTGGTACTCGCGGTCCGTGAGGGTCATCGCGGGCGCGACGGTGATCGAGTCGCCGGTGTGCACGCCCATGGGGTCGAAGTTCTCGATGGAGCAGACGACCACGACGTTGTCGTGCTTGTCGCGCATCAGCTCCAGCTCGTACTCCTTCCAGCCGAGGATGGACTCCTCCAGGAGCACCTCGGTGGTCGGCGAGAGCGTGAGGCCCTGGCCGGCGATGCGGCGCAGCTCCTCCTCGTCGTGGGCGAAGCCGGAGCCGGCGCCGCCCATGGTGAAGGACGGGCGGACGACGACCGGGTAGCCGCCGAGCTCCTCGACGCCCCTGAGGACGTCGTCCATGGAGTGGCAGATGTAGGACCGGGCGGACTCGCCGTGGCCGATCTTCTTGCGGACCTCCTCCACGACCTCCTTGAACTGGTCGCGGTCCTCGCCCTTGTGGATCGCCTCGACGTTGGCGCCGATCAGCTCGACGCCGTACTTGTCGAGCGTCCCCGCCTCGTGCAGCGAGATCGCGGTGTTGAGGGCCGTCTGGCCGCCCAGGGTGGGCAGCAGCGCGTCCGGGCGCTCCTTGGCGATGATCTTCTCGACGAACTCGGGGGTGATCGGCTCGACGTAGGTGGCGTCGGCGATCTCCGGGTCGGTCATGATCGTCGCCGGGTTGGAGTTCACCAGGACGACCCTGAGGCCCTCGGCCTTCAGGACGCGGCACGCCTGGGTGCCGGAGTAGTCGAACTCGGCGGCCTGGCCGATGACGATCGGGCCGGAGCCGATGACCAGGACGGACTGGATATCGGTGCGCTTAGGCACGCTGGCCCTCCATCAGGGATACGAAGCGGTCGAACAGGTAGGCGGCGTCGTGCGGGCCGGCTGCCGCTTCGGGGTGGTACTGGACGCTGAAGGCGGGGCGGTCGAGGAGCTGGAGCCCCTCCACCACGTTGTCGTTCAGGCAGACGTGGGACACCTCGGCGCGGCCGAACGGGGTCTCGGAGACCTTCTCGAGCGGAGCGTCGACGGCGAAGCCGTGGTTGTGCGCGGTGACCTCGACCTTGCCGGTCGTACGGTCCTGCACGGGCTGGTTGATGCCGCGGTGGCCGTACTTCAGCTTGTAGGTGCCGAAGCCGAGCGCGCGGCCCAGGATCTGGTTGCCGAAGCAGATGCCGAACAGCGGGGTGCCGCGCTCCAGGACGCCCTGCATCACGGAGACGGGGTGGTCGGCGGTGGCGGGGTCGCCGGGGCCGTTGGAGAAGAACACGCCGTCCGGGTTGACCGCGTAGACGTCCTCGACGGTCGCGGTCGCGGGCAGCACGTGCACCTCGATGCCGCGCTCGGCCATGCGGTGCGGGGTCATGCCCTTGATGCCGAGGTCGACGGCGGCGACCGTGAACTTCTTCTCGCCGATCGCCGGGACGACGTACGGCTCGGTGGTGGCGACCTCGGCGGAGAGGTTCGCGCCCTTCATCTGCGGGGCTTCCTGCACACGCGCGAGGAGTGCGCTGTCGTCCTTCACGGCGTCGCCGCTGAAGATGCCCACGCGCATCGCGCCGCGCTCGCGCAGGTGGCGGGTGAGGGCGCGGGTGTCGATGCCGGAGATGCCGACGACGCCCTGGGCGGCGAGCTCCTCGTCCAGCGTGCGCCGGGAGCGCCAGCTGGACGGCACGCGCGCGGGGTCGCGCACGACGTACCCGGAGACCCAGATGCGCTTGGACTCGGGGTCCTCGTCGTTGACGCCGGTGTTGCCGACGTGCGGGGCGGTCATCACCACGACCTGGCGGTGGTAGGAGGGGTCGGTGAGGGTCTCCTGGTAGCCGGTCATGCCCGTGGAGAACACCGCTTCGCCGAAGGTCTCCCCCACGGCCCCGTAGGCACGGCCGCGGAAGACCCGGCCGTCCTCCAGGACGAGTACGGCGGGAGTTTTGGCGGCTCCCCTGGTGGAGGTGGTCATCGTTCGGCGCCTTCCCTGCTGTTCGTTTCGATCATGGAGTTGATGGCCTCGACCCACTCGTTGTGTTCGGCCGCGTGGTCGGAGCGGAAGCCGGAGTCGATCAGCCGGTCGCCGTGCTCCCAGGTGACGACGAGCAGGCCGCCCTCGGTGAGCACCTTGCCGGCGATGCCCTTGTCGAGCCGGGCCTCGCGCAGCTGTGCGGCCGGGACGAAGAAGTCGCTCGCCCCGGGGCGTACGACGTCCAGTCCGGCGTCCGTGAGGGTCAGCTCGGCGCGGCTGCGGGTGCCCAGGCCGTGCGCGACGATGCGGTCGAGCCACTGCCCGGCGGTGGTGGAGCCGTGGTAGCGACCACTCATCGTCAGGCGCTCCGGGCCCGGGTCGTCCGGAGCCGCGGGCAGCTCGGGCAGGTCGCCCTGGAGCGTGCCGCGCCACTTCCAGCCCTCGCGCATCAGCCAGTAGACGAGCGCGACGAACAGGGCGAGGCCGACGACCCAGCCGATGCGGGCGGCCCAGTCGGTCACTTGCGCCGATTCCTTCTCGGCGGCGAGCAGGAGTACAGGTGTCACGTGAGCTTCCCGTCGACGAGCGTGGCCTTGCCCCGCAGCCACGTGTGCGTCACACGGCCCGGCAGCTCACGCCCCTCGTAGGGGGTGTTGCGGCTGCGCGAGGCGAAGCCCGCGGGGTCCACAGAGCCACGGTATGCCGTGTCGACGAGAGTGAGGTTGGCGGGCTCACCTGCCGAGACGGGACGGCCGTGCCCCTTGGCCTGTCCGATCTGCGCGGGCTTGAAGGACATCCGGTCGGCGACGCCGGCCCAGTCCAGCAGCCCCGTGTCGACCATGGTCTCCTGCACCACTGACAACGCGGTCTCCAGGCCGACCATCCCCATGGCGGCCGCGGCCCACTCGCAGTCCTTGTCCTCGTGCGGGTGCGGGGCGTGGTCGGTGGCGACGATGTCGATCGTGCCGTCGGCGAGCGCCTCGCGCAGGGCCAGCACGTCGCGCTCGGTGCGCAGCGGCGGGTTGACTTTGTAGACGGGGTTGTACGTGCGGACCAGCTCGTCGGTGAGGAGCAGGTGGTGCGGGGTGACCTCGGCGGTGACGGCGATGCCGCGGGACTTGGCCCAGCGGACGATCTCGACGGACCCGGCGGTCGACAGGTGGCAGATGTGGACGCGGGAGCCGACGTGCTCGGCGAGCAGGACATCCCGGGCGATGATCGATTCTTCGGCCACCGCGGGCCAGCCCCCGAGGCCCAGCTCGGCGGAGACGACGCCCTCGTTCATCTCGGCGCCCTCGGTCAGCCGCGGCTCCTGCGCGTGCTGCGCGACGACACCGCCGAAGGCCTTCACGTACTCCAGGGCGCGGCGCATGATCACCGCGTCGTGGACGCACTTGCCGTCGTCGGAGAAGACGGTGACCCCGGCGGCCGACTCGTGCATGGCGCCCAGCTCGGCGAGCTTGCGGCCCTCCAGCCCGACGGTGACGGCGCCGATCGGCTGGACGTCGCAGTAGCCGTGCTCCTTGCCGAGCCGCCAGACCTGCTCGACGACACCGGCGGTGTCGGCGACCGGGAAGGTGTTGGCCATGGCGAACACGGTGGTGTAGCCGCCGGAGGCCGCGGCCCGGGTGCCGGTGAGGACGGTCTCGGAGTCCTCGCGGCCCGGCTCGCGCAGATGGGTGTGCAGGTCGACCAGGCCCGGCAGCAGCACCTTGCCCTCGGCCTCGACGACCTCCGCGCCCTCGGCGGACAGCCCGCTGCCCACCTCCGCGATGGTCCCGCCGTCGATCAGCACGTCCTGCGGCTCGCCGCCCAGCACCTTCGCACCACGGATCAGGATCTTGCTCATCTGTCTTACTTCTCCTCGGTACGGGTCTGGGTGACGGCGGGTTCGTTTCCGCCCAGCAGCAGGTACAGGACGGCCATCCGGATGGAGACTCCGTTCGCGACCTGCTCGACGACGGTGCAGCGGTCGGAGTCGGCGACCTCGGCGGTGATCTCCATGCCGCGGACCATCGGGCCGGGGTGCATCACGACGGCGTGCTCGGGCATCCGCGCCATACGGTCGCCGTCGAGGCCGTAGCGCCGGGAGTACTCGCGCTCGGTCGGGAAGAAGGCGGCGTTCATGCGCTCGCGCTGCACGCGCAGCATCATCACCGCGTCGGACTTGGGAAGCGTGCTGTCGAGGTCGTACGACACCTCGCAGGGCCAGGTCTCGATGCCGACCGGCAGCAGGGTCGGCGGGGCGACGAGGGTGACCTCGGCGCCGAGGGTGTGCAGCAGGTCGACGTTGGAGCGGGCGACCCGGCTGTGCAGGACGTCGCCGACGATCGTGATGCGCTTGCCGTCGAGGTCCTGGCCGATCCCGGCGTCCGGGCCGATCAGGCGGCGGCGCATGGTGAAGGCGTCCAGCAGGGCCTGGGTGGGGTGCTGGTGGGTGCCGTCGCCGGCGTTGACGACGACCGCGTCGATCCAGCCGGAGTTCGCCAGCCGGTACGGGGCTCCCGAGGCGCCGTGCCGGATGACGACGGCGTCGACGCCCATGGCCTCCAGCGTCTGGGCGGTGTCCTTCAGGGACTCGCCCTTGGAGACGCTCGAACCCTTGGCGGAGAAGTTGATGACGTCCGCGGAGAGGCGCTTCTCGGCGGCCTCGAAGGAGATCCGGGTCCGGGTGGAGTCCTCGAAGAAGAGGTTGACGATCGTGCGGCCGCGCAGGGTCGGCAGCTTCTTGATCGGCCGGTCGGCGACCCGGGCCATCTCCTCGGCGGTGTCGAGGATCAGGACGGCGTCGTCGCGGGTGAGGTCGGCGGCCGAGATGAGATGACGCTGCATCTGTCAGGCTCCGTAAGGCAGTTCAAACGAGAGAATCGGGGCAGACGGGCGCGCTAGGGCGCGCACTGAGCCGGCGTACGACAGGGGCGTACGCCTGAAGCGCTACTGGGCGGCCGGCTTGGCACCGAGCAGCACGGTGTCGCGACCGTCCTCCTCGGCGAGCTGGACCTTGACCGTCTCCCGCAACGACGTGGGGAGGTTCTTGCCGACGTAGTCGGCGCGGATGGGCAGTTCGCGGTGACCGCGGTCGACGAGGACCGCGAGCTGCACCGCGCGGGGGCGCCCGATGTCGTTCAGGGCGTCGAGGGCGGCGCGGATGGTGCGGCCGGAGAAGAGGACGTCGTCGACGAGGACGACCAGCTTGCCGTCGATGCCGTCACCGGGGATCTCGGTGCGGGCCAGCGCACGCGGCGGGTGCATGCGCAGGTCGTCGCGGTACATGGTGATGTCGAGCGAGCCGCACGGAACCTTGCGCTCGGTGATCTCCTCGAGCTTGTCGGCGATCCGCCGGGCGAGAAAGACGCCCCGGGTCGGAATGCCGAGGAGCACCACGTCGTCGGCGCCTTTCGCGCGTTCGACGATCTCGTGGGCGATGCGGGTCAGTACCCGCGCGATGTCGGGCCCTTCGAGAACGGGCCGGGCATCGGACTGTGAGCCGTGCTTGTCCATACGAAACGGACCTCCTTCTCCGCCTCACGGGACGGACCTTAAAGGACGTCGGGATTGCGCCATCCACGGTAGCAGGCCCTCACCGCCACCCGGACGGCCCCCCTGGATCACCCACTCGGCCCAACTGAGTGCCGATACCACGGAAGAGTCGGTGCGGACCATTCGGCTTGACGCGGCAGAGTAACGCTGCGTAACCTCACAGTGAGTTACCAGCCGCGCGGCCTGGCACCCACGCCAGACGCGTCGACACAGTGCCGGGGAGCTATATGTCCAGCGAATACGCCAAACAGCTCGGGGCCAAGCTCCGGGCGATCCGCACCCAGCAGGGCCTTTCCCTCCACGGTGTCGAGGAGAAGTCCCAGGGACGCTGGAAGGCGGTCGTGGTCGGTTCGTACGAGCGCGGCGACCGTGCCGTGACCGTGCAGCGCCTTGCCGAGCTGGCGGACTTCTACGGCGTTCCGGTGCAGGAGCTGCTCCCGGGCACGACCCCGGGCGGCGCCGCCGAGCCGCCGCCGAAGCTGGTCCTGGACCTGGAGCGGCTGGCCACGGTGCCGGCCGAGAAGGCGGGCCCCCTGCAGCGCTACGCGGCCACGATCCAGTCGCAGCGCGGTGACTACAACGGCAAGGTGCTCTCCATCCGCCAGGACGACCTGCGCACACTCGCCGTCATCTACGACCAGTCGCCCTCGGTCCTCACCGAGCAGCTGATCAGCTGGGGCGTCCTGGACGCGGACGCGCGCCGCGCGGTGGCGACCCACGAGGAGGGCTGACCACTCCCGGGGGTAGCGGAGGGGTCAGCAGAAACGTGCCGCCGGGGTGGCCGAAACCATATGGGTTTCGGCCACCCCGGCGGCGTTGTGAGGGCCCGGCAGCCCTCGACGGTACGGGATAGCTCTCGACCGGTACGAGAAGCTCTCGGCGGTACGGGAACGCCGGAGGGCCCGCGGCTGTCACGCTGCCGCGGGCCCTCCGGCGTTCTGTCTGTCTCCGGCGCTCCGTCTGCCTCAGACGTTCCGTCTGTCTCAGACCTCGTCGCGGCGGAGCGAGGGCTTGAGGTCCTTCAGCCGTCCGAGCAGGCCGTTCACGAACGAGGGCGACTCGTCCGTGGAGAACTCCTTCGCCAGCTGCACCATCTCGTCGAGGACGACGGCGTCCGGGGTCTCGTCGACCCAGATCAGCTCATAGGCGCCGAGCCGCAGGATGTTGCGGTCGACGACCGGCATCCGGTCGAGCGTCCAGCCGACCGAGTACTGGGCGATGAGCTCGTCGATGCGCTTCGCGTGCTGCGCGTAGCCCTCGACCAGCTCCATCGTGTACTCGCTCACCGGCGGCTGCCGGGTGTCGGCCCGGGAGAGCCGGACCCAGTCGGCGAGGACCGTGAGGACCTCGGCGCCGCGCTGGTCGCCCTCGAAGAGGATCTGGAAGGCGCGCTTGCGGGCCGTGTTGCGGGCAGCCACGGTTAGCTGTTCACCCGGCCGAGGTAGTCGCTGGTGCGGGTGTCGACCTTGATCTTCTCACCGGTGGTGATGAAGAGCGGGACCTGGATCTGGTGGCCGGTCTCCAGCGTGGCGGGCTTGGTGCCGCCCGTGGAGCGGTCGCCCTGCACGCCCGGCTCGGTCTCCTGGACGGTCAGCTCGACGGCGGCCGGCAGCTCGACGAAGAGCACCTCGCCCTCGTGCTGCGCGACCGTGGCCGTGAAGCCCTCGACGAGGAAGTTGGCGGCGTCGCCGACGGCCTTCCGGTCGACCATGAGCTGGTCGTAGGTCTCCATGTCCATGAAGACGAAGTACTCGCCGTCCATGTAGGAGAACTGCATGTCGCGCTTGTCGACGGTGGCCGTTTCGACCTTGACGCCGGCGTTGAAGGTCTTGTCGACGACCTTGCCGGAGAGCACGTTCTTGAGCTTGGTGCGCACGAAGGCCGGGCCCTTGCCGGGCTTGACGTGCTGGAACTCGACGACGGACCAGAGCTGGCCGCCTTCGAGCTTGAGCACCATGCCGTTCTTGAGGTCGTTCGTGGAAGCCACGGTTGCGGAATCTCCTGGACTGACGTACGACCCCGGGGCACGCACCTGCCTACAGGGCGAGCAGCTCCTTGGTCGTGATGGTGAGTAGCTCGGGTCCGCCGTCCGCCTCTGGGCGGACGACGAGCGTGTCATCGATCCGGACACCGCCCCGGCCCGGGAGGTGGACCCCAGGTTCGACGGTGACCGGCACGCAAGCGTCCAGTTTACCCATGGCCGCGGGACTCAATTGAGGGTCCTCGTCGATTTCGAGCCCGACCCCGTGTCCGGTGAGAACCGTGAGGCCCTCGGTGTACCCCGCGGAGTCCAGGACCTGGCGGGCGGCACGGTCGACGTCCCGGCAGGCGGCGCCGGGTACCAGGCTCTCACGTCCGGCGCGCTGCGCAGCGAAGACCAGGTCGTACAGCTCGATCTGCCAGTCCGCGGGGGCGGTGCCGATGACGAAGGTACGGCCGATCTCACAGCGGTAGCCGCGGTACATGGCGCCCAGGCAGACGGAGAGGAAGTCGCCCTCCTCGACGCGCCGGTCGGTGGGCCGGTGCCCGGGCCGTCCGGCGTTCGGCCCCGTGGCGACGGAGGTGGGGAAGGCCGGGCCGTCGGCCCCGTGATCCACGAGGCGTCTTTCGAGTTCCAGGGCGAGATGGCGTTCGGTCCGCCCGACCAGGATGGACTCCAGCAGTTCGCCGAGGGCCTGGTCGGCGATCTCGGCGCCGATGCGGAGGCAGGAGATCTCCTCCTCGTCCTTGACGACCCTGAGCTGCTCGACGGCACCGCCGAGGTTGGCCAGGCGCAGCCGGGGGGCGACCGAGCCGAGGGCACGGTGCCGGGCCACGGTGAGGTGGTGCTCCTCCACGGCGAGGGAGTCGGCGCCCTGGCCCGCGGCGAGGCCTGCGGCCGCGACGGCCGGGTCGCCGCCTCCGGCACCGGGCAGGGTCTGTACGCGCAGGGCTTCGTCGGGGCGCTCCTGAGTGGGGCGGTCGGCCGTCGGGCCGGCACACACCAGGAGGTCCTCGGTCTTGCCCAGCAGGAGAACGGCGCCGTGCGGGGCCGCGCCCGCGAGATAGCGCACGTTGGCGGGGCGGGAGACCAGCGCCGCCGCGCTGCCGCCCGCGTTGCAGTATTCCCTCAGACGCGTCCGGCGGGCCGCGTACACCTCTGACATGACCCGAGCCTACGAGCGACCGGGGGATGTCGCCGGTCGGGAGGGCCGAGTGGGGGTTGTCCGCGGCGGCTGAGGGTGCGGGCCTGCGCCTTGGCGGTGGCTGTGGGTCGGGGCCGCGCCGGAGGGTGTCCGTCCTCGGAACGGCGCGACGGGGTCGGACACCGACTAACCGTCCGTTGACGCGCCAACCGCTGCGGGCGGACACCCCCCGGCACGTCCCCTTCCGTGCGTAGGCGGCTGCGGGCGCACTCAGCTGCGGGCAATCGTGCCGCTAAGGGCGGCACGGGTGGGCGCAGCGGCACCCCGATCCGCCGGGCTGCGCAACGCCCCGGCCTCAGCACCAACGCCCAGGACACCGGAAAGCGGGTTACCGCACCAACCCCACGCCGACTACCACTTCGGCGGACTCGCAATGGACCTGGCCAGGACATCGTCCAGCACCCGCGCCGTCTCCGGGACATCCAGCTGCGAGTTGTCGATGATCGGCAGACCGGACCCGTACCACCCGGCCATCCGGCCATGGATACGGGCGACCTCCTCGTCCGACAGCCGCCGGTTCCCCGTGCGCTCGGCGTTGCGTTCCAGGACGATGTCCAGCCCGGGCAGCAGGACGACCGGCAGCAGGCCCGGCCCGACGTGCCGCTTCCAGCCGCCGAGGCCGACCACGGGCCGGTCGGGAAAGACCGCGTCGTCGAGGATGCAGGAGATGCCGTTGGCCAGGAAGTTCCGCGCGGCGAAACCGCAGGTGCGGCGGGCGAGACGGTACTGCGCCTCGGAGTTGTCGTTCCACCCGGACTGGGGGTCGGCGAAGCCCGAGCGGACCCACTCGCGTACGTCGTCGAGGCTGATGTGCGCCGTGGGGACCCGGCGATGGTCCGCCCAGTACTTGGCGACGCTGGTCTTCCCGGCACCGGCGGGCCCGATGAGCAGCACGGCGAGCGTCGTACCGGCCGGGTCGGGGACCGCCGTCGCGGGCGGCGCACTGGGCATGGCGACCGGACCGCCGGGCGGCAGCGGCACATGGCCGGTGGTGTCCGGCACCGGAGGAACGGAGGCCTGCGGCGGGGGCGCGCCCGGCCCGGGCGAGGGCACGGGATAGCCGGGCGCAGGGGGCGGTGGGGGCACGGGCGCGGGGCCCTGGTGCGCGCCCGGGTGCTGGGGGCCCGGGTGGTGTGCGGCCGGCGACCAGCCGACGGCCGGTCCGTGCCCCGGCTGGTGGGGCGGCGGCAGCGGAGAACCCACTGCGTGCTGCATCCGGTGCCACTCCGTCTCGTACAGGCGATGGGCGCTGAACAGCGGGGCGGAGCCCGCTGCTACCGAACGGTACCGCCCCCGGCCAGTGTTGTGTGAACGGCCGGGGGCGGTCCGAAGTGCCCGGCCCCGTAAGGCTGTTTCGGGCGGAAGGCGCGCCTGGGTACTTACTGTCCGACTTCGCCGTACGCGGCGAGCAGCACGGCCGGGTCGGGTCCCTCCAGGACCGTGGGCTTGGCCAGACCGTCGAGGACGATGAAGCGCAGCAGGTCGCCGCGGGACTTCTTGTCGACCTTCATGGTCTCCAGCAGCTTGGGCCACTGGTCGTGCCGGTAGTGCAGCGGCAGCCCGACGGATTCGAGGACGGACCGGTGGCGGTCGGCCGTGGCGTCGTCCAGCCGCCCGGCGAGACGGCCCAGTTCGGCGGCGAAGTGCATGCCCACCGCGACCGCCGCGCCGTGCCGCCACTTGTAGCGCTCGTTCTTCTCGATGGCGTGGCCGAGCGTGTGGCCGTAGTTGAGGATCTCGCGCAGGCCCGACTCCTTCAGGTCGGACGACACCACGTCGGCCTTGACCCGGATGGAGCGCTCGATGAGCTCGGCGGTGTGCGGACCGGCCGGAGTGCGGGCGGCCTCGGGGTCGGACTCGATCAGGTCGAGGATCACCGGGTCGGCGATGAAGCCGGCCTTGATGACCTCCGCGAGTCCGGAGACGTAGTCGTTGACCGGGAGGGAGTCCAGCGCGGCCAGGTCGCAGAGCACACCGGCGGGCGGGTGGAAGGCACCGACCAGGTTCTTGCCCTCGGCGGTGTTGATGCCGGTCTTGCCGCCGACGGCCGCGTCGACCATGGCCAGGACCGTCGTCGGGATCGCGATCCAGCGCACCCCGCGCAGCCAGGTGGCGGCCACGAACCCGGCCAGGTCCGTGGTCGCGCCGCCGCCGACGCCGACGATGACGTCGGTGCGGGTGAATCCGGACTGGCCCAGCGCCTTCCAGCAGTAGGCGGCGACCTCGGCGGTCTTGGCCTCCTCGGCGTTGGGCACCTGGATGGCGACCGCCTCGTAGCCCTGTCCGGCCAGGTCGGCGCGCAGGGCGTCACCGGTCTCGGCCAGTGCCTCGGGGTGGACGATCGCGACCCGCTTGGCCTTGCCGCCGATCAACCCGGGCAGCTCGCCGAGGAGTTGACGCCCTACGAGGACCTCGTAGGGATCGGTGCCCGCCGTGCCGCCGACCTGGATCCGGGTCAGTGCCTCGCTCATGCTTCCTTCAACTCCAGTGCGTCCAGGGCGGCTCGGGTGACCTCTTCGGGGGTGCGGCCGTCGGTGGCGACCACGGCCGTGGCGACCTCCTCGTAGAGGTGCCGGCGGGCCTCCATCAGCTCGCGCCACTGCTTGCGCGGATTGATGGCGAGCAGCGGCCGGGCCGCGTTGAGGCCCGTGCGCTTGACCGCCTCTTCGACGTCCATCGACAGGTACACCACCCGCTGCCCGGCGAGCAGAGCGCGCGTGTCCGGGTCGAGGACGGCGCCGCCGCCCAGTGCCAGCACACCATCGTGCCCGGCCAGTGCCTCGCGCACGGCCTGCTTCTCGATCGCGCGGAAGGCGGGCTCGCCCTCCTCGACGAAGATCTCGGCGATGGTCCGGCCCTGTCCGGCGACGATGTCGTCGTCGGTGTCCCGGTATCCGGTCCCGAGCCGCTCGGCCAGCAGCTGCCCGACGGTGGACTTGCCCACGCCCATCGGCCCGACCAGCACGATCAGCGGGTTCATCGGATGGCCAGGTTGTCGAGGTAGGACCGGACGTTGCGGCGGGTCTCGGCCACGCTGTCGCCGCCGAACTTCTCCGCGACCGCGTCCGCGAGGACGAGGGCGACCATGGCCTCGGCGACGATGCCCGCGGCCGGCACCGCGCACACGTCCGACCGCTGGTGGTGGGCGGCCGTGGCCTCGCCGGTGACGACGTCCACCGTCTTCAGCGCCCGCGGCACGGTCGCGATGGGCTTCATCGCCGCCCGCACGCGCAGCAGCTCACCGGTGGACAGCCCGCCCTCGGTGCCGCCGGAGCGGCCGGTGGTCCGCTTGATGCCCTCGTCGGTCGCGACGATCTCGTCGTGCGCCTTGGAGCCGGGGACACGGGCCAGGTCGAAGCCGTCGCCGACCTCGACTCCCTTGATCGCCTGGATGCCCATCAGGGCGGCGGCCAGGCGGGCGTCCAGGCGGCGGTCCCAGTGCACATGCGAACCGAGGCCGACCGGCACCTCGTAGGCCAGCACCTCGACCACGCCGCCGAGGGTGTCGCCGTCCTTGTGGGCCTGGTCGATCTCGGCGACCATCGCCTTCGACGCGTCGGCGTCCAGGCAGCGCACCGGGTCGGCGTCCAGCTTCTCCACGTCCGCGGGCGTCGGGTACACGCCGTACGGTGCCTTGGCGGCCGCGAGCTCCACCACGTGGGAGACGATCTCGATGCCGGTCGTCTCCTTCAAGTACGACCGGGCCACCGCGCCGAGGGCCACCCGGGCCGCGGTCTCCCGCGCGGAGGCGCGCTCCAGGATCGGCCGGGCCTCGTCGAAGCCGTACTTCTGCATCCCGGCGAGGTCGGCGTGGCCGGGGCGGGGACGGGTCAGCGGGGCGTTGCGGGCGAGTCCGTCGAGGATCTCCGGGTCGACCGGGTCGGCCGCCATGACCTGTTCCCACTTCGGCCACTCGGTGTTGCCCACCATGATCGCGACCGGGGAGCCGAGGCTGAGGCCGTGCCGGACGCCGCCGAGGAAGGTGATCTCGTCCTGCTCGAACTTCATCCGGGCACCGCGCCCATAGCCCAGGCGCCGCCTCGCGAGATGGTCCGCCACCATGTCCGTGGTGATCGGCACGCCGGCGGGAAGGCCCTCCAGCGTCGCGACGAGTGCGGGACCGTGGGATTCCCCCGCGGTCAGCCAGCGCAACCTGCTCAACGGTGCTCCTCAGTGTTCGCGGCGTGCTTACTGCCCAGCGTACGCACCTCATCGCGTACGGCGACGGCCCGACCGGGTGCGCGGCCCCGGTCCGCCACCCACGATCCTGCCACGTCCGGAGGGTGGACCCGGCCGCCGGTCCATCAGGCGGACGAGGCCGGGCCGCCGGTCTGCCGCTGCGGCGCGTACGCGCCCAGGAAGTCCGCGCCGCTCGGCTGCTGCGCGGTCTGCGTCTGCTGCGGTGCGTAAGTGCCCAGATGGTCGGCTCCGCTGCCCTGCTGCTGCACCTGCTGCGGTGCGTACTCCCCCAGGTAGTCCGCTCCGCGTCCCTGCCCGTACTGGGCCGCCGCGTGGACGGGCCCGCCGCTCCGCACGGCCCGCCGGTAGGCGATCTTGCGCTTGATCTTGACCGTCCAGGACGCGAGGACCGCGAGCACGATCAGCGCGAGCACCGTGATCTGCACCCAGTCGGGCAGGAATCCCAGCAGGGACTCGAATATCTGGGACTTGACGGACGCCTGAGGCATGCCGGTGGACATGGCTGGTTCTCCCCTCCCCTGTTCCGCCCCCTGCGGAACCGAGAGCGGATCTTATCGGGCCGCCAGTGCACGCTCGCCCGCTTTTCGCATGGCGTCCAGCGGGGCCGGGGCCCGCCCCGTCATCTGCTCGACCTGCAGCACGGCTTGGTGCACCAGCAGGTCGAGGCCGCTGACGACCGCGCCGCCGTACGCCGACCAGCGGGCGGCGAGGGCGGTCGGCCAGGGGTCGTAGAGCACGTCGAACAGGGCCGTCGGGCGCTCCGGGACGGATCGGGCGAGGGCGTCGGTGGCACCCGCCGGCGTGGTGCTGATCACCAGCGGGGCGTGCAGGGCCTGCTCGGCGTCCGCCCAGTCGGCGATGCGCACCGAGACCTCCAGCCGTTCGGCCCACTGCCGCATCTCGGCAGCCCGGGCCTCACTGCGCACGTACACGGCGATCTCGCCCGGGCAGACCCGGGACAGCGCGGCCAGTGCGGACGAGGCGGTGGCGCCCGCGCCCAGGATCGCGGCGGCCTCGACCTTGTCGATGCCGTGCTCGCGCAAAGCCGCGACCATGCCGGGGACGTCGGTGTTGTCGCCGGTCCGGCGGCCGTCCTGGGTGAGGACGACCGTGTTGACGGCGTCGACGGAGGCCGCGGTCTCGCTGATCCCGTCGAGCAGCGGGATCACGGCCCGCTTCAGCGGCATGGTCAGCGACAGCCCCGCCCATTCGGGACCGAGCGTCTCGAAGAACCCGGGCAGCGCGGCCTCGTCGACCTCGAATCGGTCGTACGTCCAGCCGGTCAGCCCCAACTCTTCGTAGGCCGCGCGGTGCAGGACCGGGGAGAGCGAGTGAGCGATCGGGGAGCCGAGTACGGCGGCTCGGCGTGGTGCGGCCATCAGGTCTTCCTCAGTCGTTCCGCGATCAGTTGTTCCGCGATCAGTTGTTCCGCGAGGCGTTGAACTTGTCGACCAGCTTCTGGTGCTCGGCGTTGGTCTTGGTGAACTCGCTGGTCTTGCCGTCCAGCGAGATGAAGTAGTACCAGCCGTCCTTCGTCGGGTTGAGAGCTCCCTTGAGCGCCGCCTCGCCCGGGTTGTCGATCGGTCCGGGCGGCAGGCCCTTGTGGAAGTACGTGTTGTACGGGTTGTCGTAGTTCCGCAGCTCGCTCAGACTCAGGTCGATCTTGCTCTGGTTCTTGATGTAGTTGTAGGTGGAGTCGAACTCCAGCATGCCGTTGGTCTGCGGATTCCCCGGCTTCATGCGGTTGTAGACGACCTCGGCCATCTTGCGGAAGTCGTCGTGGCTCGTGCCCTCGGCCTGGGCCAGGCTCGCGACGGTGATCAGCTGCCAGGGGTCTTCGAGTCCGAGGCTCTGGGCCTTCTTCTCCACGCCGAGCTTCTCGTACGTCTGGGTGGCCCGGGTCACCATGTCCTTCAGCACGTCCTCGGGCTTCTCACCCTTGGCGATGCCGTAGCTGGAGGGGTAGAGGAACCCTTCCAGCGGGTCCTTGACGTTCTCGTGGCCGAGCGCCCAGTCGGGCAGGCCGAGCTTCTTCCAGTCCTTCTTGGCGACCGCGGCGGTGGTGCCGTCCTTGACCTCGAGCCGCTTGTCGATGAGCCGGTAGATGTCGGCGTTGCGCTTGCCCTCGGCGATGATCAGGTTGTCGCGGCTCTCCGGGCTGAGCATCAGTTCGACCGCACTGTCGGCCGACATTTGCTTTTGCAGCGTGTACACGCCGTCCTGGATGGTCTTGCCCTGCGGATTGCTCTCCTGCGCAGCGACGAACGCGTCGACGCTCTTGACGACCCCTGCGCTCTTCAGCACCTGGCCGATCTTGTAGCCGAGCGCTCCCTCGGGGATCTCGACGGACACCTCCTGCCCGTTGCCGTCGCCCGCGTAGTCCGGGGCGTCGCCGAAACGATCCTGGAAGAACTGGTAGCCGAAGTAGCTGACGCCCGCCAGGCCGCCGCCGAGGACCAGGACGACCACCAGGCAGGCCATCCCGCTGCGGCGCTTCTTGGGCTTGCCGCCGCGTCCCCGCTGGTCGTCGCGCCGGCGCCGGTCGCCCGGCTCGTCGGCATCGTCATCGTCGTCACCGCCCGCGAAGAAGGCATGCTCACCCTGGTCGGGGCCGGGGTCCCAGTCGGTCTCCGGCTCCGGCTCGGCCCGCCGCCGGCCGGGCGGCTCGGGCGGCGGATACGCGTCGGGCGTGCCGTAGTAGTCGGACTGGTCCTGGCCGTATGCACCGGTTTGCTGACCGTACGGGTCGGCGGGGTCGCCGGGGTACGAGACCTGCTGGTGCCCGCCGGTGGCCCAGCCGCCGTTGTCGTACTGCTGCTGGTGGTAGGCCGGGTCCTGCTGATAACCCGGGTCGTGCTGGTTCCCCTGGTGCCCCTGCCCCGGGTACTGCTGATGCCCAGGGCCCTGTGCCGCGTACTGCTGCTGGTCGTACTGGTACTGCTGCTGCGCCTGACCGTATCCGGGCTGTTCGCCGGTGCCCCAGTCGCCGTACTGCGGCTGCTGCGGCTGCTCTGGATAGTGCTGCGGCTGGCCGCCGTAGGGGGAATGCTGACCCTGGTGGGCCTGCTCTCCTCCCCATCCGCCGTCCCCGTACAACGGGTCCTCCGGATGCCACGGTTCGGAGCCTTGGCCCCGGCCATACTCAGTCATCGATCCCCTAGAGCCGCGAGGCGGCGGTCACGCGGCTTCCGGCTCGGCTCCCGTCCCGCCTCTTGCTGTGCGGCGGCTGTTCGAACGCCGCTGCATCGCGCGGAACGTTACCGTATCGCGATCAGATGACCACTTCGACGCCTTCTCCGGGTGCTTTACCTGACACCCGTTCGGATTCAAGGGCCTGTTGCAGGATGATCACCGCCGCCGCCTGGTCGATGACGGACCTGCCCTTCTTCGACTTCACGCCCGAAGCGCGCAGCCCCTGACTGGCCGTCACCGTCGTCATGCGTTCGTCCACGAGTCTCACCGGAACCGGGGAGATCATGCGCGCCAGTTCCTGTGCGAAGCCCCGGACCTTGACCGCCGCCGGGCCCTCGCCTCCCTTGAGGGAGCGCGGCAGACCGACGACGACCTCGATGGGCTCGTACTCCTCGACGAGCTGCTTCAACCGCCGTTGAGCTGCGGGGATGTCACGCCCCGGGACCGTCTCCACCGGGGTGGCGAGGATCCCGTCGGGGTCGCACGAGGCGACCCCGATACGGGCGTCCCCGACGTCGATCGCGAGTCGACGTCCTCTGCGCATCTTCCAGACCCGTTTCTTACTTGGCCGTCTCGGCGACCAGGCGCTCGACGGCGTCCACGGCGTCGCCGATCGCGGCCGGGTTCTGGCCGCCGCCCTGGGCGACGTCCGGCTTGCCGCCGCCACCGCCGCCGAGGGTCTTGGCAGCCGTACGGACCAGGTCGCCGGCCTTCAGGCCGCGCTCGCGGGCGGCTTCGTTGGTGGCGATGACCGTCAGCGGCTTGCCGTTCGCCACCGTGAACAGGGCGACCACGGCGGCCCGGCCGCCCTGGATGCGTCCGCGCACGTCGAGCACGAGCTTGCGCAGGTCGTCGGCGGTGGTGCCGTCGGGGACCTGACCGGTCACGACAGCAATGCCACGGATGTCCTTGGCGGACTCGGCGAGACCGGCGGCGGCCTGCAGGACCTTCTCGGCGCGGAACTTCTCGATCTCCTTCTCGGCGTCCTTCAGCTTGCCGAGCATGGCGGAGACCTTCTCCGGGAGCTCCTCCGGGCGGCCCTTGATCAGCTCCTGGAGCTGGGCGACGACCGTGTGCTCCCGGGCGAGGAAGTTGTAGGCGTCGACACCGACCAGGGCCTCGATACGGCGGACACCCGAGCCGATGGAGGACTCGCCGAGCAGCTTCACCAGGCCGAGCTGGGCGGTGTTGTGCACGTGGGTGCCGCCGCACAGTTCCTTGGAGAAGTCTCCGATGGTGACCACGCGGACGCGCTCGCCGTACTTCTCGCCGAACTCGGCGATGGCGCCCTGCTTCTTGGCCTCGTCGATGCCCATGACGTCGGCGCGGACGTCCAGGTCGCGGGCGAGCACCTCGTTGATCTTCTGCTCGACGTCGGTCATCACGGCCGTCGGGACGGCGGACGGCGAGCCGAAGTCGAAGCGGAAGCGGCCGGGCTGGTTCTCGGAACCGGCCTGGGCGGCCGTCGGGCCGAGGGCGTCGCGCAGGGCCTGGTGGGTCAGGTGCGTGGCCGAGTGGGCGCGGGCGATGGCCTTGCGGCGGCGGTCGTCGATGGCGGAGTGGGCCTTGGCGCCGACGGTGACCTCGCCGACCTGGACGACGCCCTTGTGGACGTAGACACCCGGGACCGGCTTCTGGCAGTCGCGGACCTCGATGACGGCGCCGGAGTCGGTCTTGATCTTGCCGGTGTCGCCGATCTGGCCGCCGCCCTCGGCGTAGAACGGGGTGCGGTCGAGGACGATCTCGACCTCGTCGCCCTCGGTGGCGGCCGGGGAGGAGACGCCGTCGACGAGGATGCCGACGACCGTGGACTCGCCCTCGGTGTCGGTGTAGCCGATGAAGTCGGTGGCACCGGCCCGGTCGGCGATCTCACGGTAGGCACCGAGGTCGGCGTGGCCGGTCTTCTTGGACTGGGCGTCGGCCTTGGCGCGCTCCCGCTGCTCCTTCATCAGGCGGCGGAAGCCCTCCTCGTCCACGGAGAGGCCCTGCTCGGCGGCCATCTCCAGGGTGAGGTCGATCGGGAAGCCCCAGGTGTCGTGGAGCAGGAAGGCCTTGTCGCCGGGCAGCACGGTGGAGCCGGCGGCCTTGGTGTCGCTGACGGCGGTGTCGAGGATGTTGGTGCCGGCCTTCAGCGTCTTGAGGAAGGCGTTCTCCTCGGCGAGGGCGACCTTCTCGATGCGCTCGCGGTCGGTGATGAGCTCGGGGTACTGCTGCCCCATCATGCCGATGACGACGTCGATCAGGTCCTTGACGACCGGGCCGGTGGCGCCGAGCAGGCGCATGTTGCGGATGGCGCGGCGCATGATGCGGCGCAGCACGTAACCACGGCCCTCGTTGCCGGGAGTGACGCCGTCGCCGATGAGCATGGTGGCGGTGCGCATGTGGTCGGTGACCACGCGCAGGGACACGTCCGAGGCGTGGGCGTCGCCGTAGCGGACGCCGGTCAGCTCGGTGGCCTTGTCGATGACCGCCATCGAGGTGTCGATCTCGTACATGTTCTGCACGCCCTGCAGAATCATGGCGAGCCGCTCGAGGCCGAGGCCGGTGTCGATGTTCTTGCTGGGCAGGTCGCCGAGGATCTCGAAGTTGTCCTTGCCGGTGCCCTCGCCCCGCTCGTACTGCATGAAGACGAGGTTCCAGATCTCCACGTACCGCTCGTCGTTGACGGCGGGGCCGCCCTCGGCGCCGAACTCGGGGCCGCGGTCGTAGTTGATCTCGGAGCAGGGGCCGCAGGGGCCGGGGACGCCCATGGACCAGTAGTTGTCCTTCATACCGAGGCGCTGGATGCGCTCCTTCGGCACGCCGACGACCTCGTGCCAGATGCGCTCGGCCTCGTCGTCGTCCTTGTAGACCGTGATCCACAGGCGCTCGGGGTCGAGGCCGTAACCGCCCTTGTCCTGGGGGCTGGTGAGCAGCTCCCAGGCGAGCTTGATGGCGCCTTCCTTGAAGTAGTCGCCGAAGGAGAAGTTGCCGCACATCTGGAAGAACGTGCCGTGCCGGGTGGTCTTGCCGACCTCTTCGATGTCCGGCGTGCGCACGCACTTCTGCACGCTGGTGGCGCGGGCGAAGGGCGGCTTGACCTCACCGAGGAAGTACGGCTTGAAGGGCACCATGCCGGCCGGGACGAGCAGCAGAGTCGGGTCGTCCGCGATGAGCGACGCCGAAGGGACGACGGTGTGACCGCGCTCCTCGAAGAAGCTCAACCAGCGGCGGCGAATCTCAGCCGACTCCATCAGTGGTCCTCATTCCGGTTGTACGAATTCTTCTTGTACGTGGACGACGTGCTGTCGATGACGTACGTCTTCGGCTCTGTGCGGTTCTCGATGGCGGCGTACCGCCTGGGCGCGGGGAGTTCGGGGTCGACGGGGGCGTTGAGCCCGAGCACGTCGCCCAGTTCGGCCTCCCGCTGGGCCATGTTGTCGCGGACGTCGAGCGCGAAGTCGACCGCGCGGTCCTTGAGCCGGTGGCCGGCCTCGAGCGCCTTGTTGCCCGCGGTTCTGGCGAGGCTCTCGGGCGTCAGCTGCTTCAGCTTCCGGTTGACCTTGGTGGTGGCCCACACTCCGGCGGCGACGCCGGTGGTGAACCAGAACGTACGGCGGAACATCGCTGGCTCTCAGTCCCTCTTCCCTCGGGCGTTGCGCCGAGAGACCGTGCGGCCCACGATCACGGTACGCCTCGACGCCTTGCCGGGCACGTCCTCCTTGCGGCCGCCGAGGGCCCGGCGCACGCCGTAGCCGAAGGCTGCGACCTTGACCAGGGGACCACCGAACGTGGAGGCGACGGTGGTCGACAGCGCGGAGGCGTTCGACGTGACCTCCTGGACGTCGGAAGCGATCGAGTCGACCCGGTCGATCTGGGTCTGCGCGGAGCGCACCGCCGCGGAGGCGTCGGCCAGCAGCGGGACGGCCTGATCGGTCACGTCCGCCACGAGCTTGGTGGTCGCCCTGAGCGTCTGGGCCAGCCTCGCCAGCGCGACGGCGAGGAAGGAGACCAGGATCGCCCAGAAGACGGCCACCAGGATTCCGGCCACCTCGCCACCGGACACTGTGTGCACCCGCTCCCTGAAAACGTGCCTGAACATCGAAAAAGTCGTGCGACGAGCCTATCGCGCCGGGGATGCGGCTCCGTACCGGATTACCGCCCGGGGACGGCGGATTCGCGAAAGCCCGCCGCCTCGCCCGCCCGGAGGGGCGGGGAGACGACGGGCTGGGGTACCGCGTGCCTGCCGTGGATCAGCGGGCGTAGTACTCGACGACGAGCTGCTCGTCGCAGATCACCGGGATCTCCTTGCGGTTCGGCTCGCGGTCCAGGCGGAACGCCAGGGCCTTGAGGTTCACCTGGAGGTAGCGCGGGGTCTCGCCGTCGGGGGCGAAGCCACCCTCACGGGCGATCGTGAAGAGGGTCTTCTCCTTGGAGCGCTCGCGGACCTGCACCACGTCGTCCGGGCGGACACGGAAGGAGGGCTTGTCGACCTTCTTGCCGTTGACCGCGATGTGGCCGTGGACGACCATCTGGCGGGCCTGGTAGATCGTGCGGGCGATGCCCGAACGCAGGACCAGGGCGTCGAGACGGCGCTCCAGCTCGATGATCAGGGCCTCACCGGTCTTGCCCTGGACCTTGGAGGCACGCTCGTAGGCGCGGACGAGCTGGCGCTCGGACACGTCGTACTGCGCGCGCAGGCGCTGCTTCTCGAGCAGACGGACCTTGTAGTCCGAGTTCTGCTTGCGGCCACGGCCGTGCTCACCGGGCGGGTACGGACGGGCCTCGAAGTACTTGACGGCCTTCGGGGTGAGCGCGATGCCGAGGGCACGCGACTTCTTGACCTTGGGGCGGGACTGGTTCGCCACTGTTTCTCGTTTCCTAGTGTCGGCTTGTCAGGGTTGTGGGAGGTCGCATCCGCAGCCGGGGAAACCCTCCTCGTCCTTGCGGACGGGGTGGGCAGCCGCTCCCCTGGTCTGGGCACATACGTGCAGCACGCGAGTGGCCCACCGGCCGTTCCCGTCGTGCGACGAGTGGTGGTGGGCTGCCCGCGACACCGTTCGACGGTGCGCGACGCTCCTGGAGCCGATCCCGGAGGACCGGGCTCCGGCCGACTGTCCCGTTCTGACTGCACGGGACGCGGCACTCCGAACGAGTTTACAGGGTGCTCAGGACCGCTTTCGACCGAGGTTCTTCCGGGTCCACTCGACCGCGTCCGCGTAGCGGGCCTCCGCGCCGTGCCGGGTGGGCTCGTAGTACTCGCGGTCCTTCAGAGCGTCCGGGGCGTACTGCTGGGCGGCGATGCCCTCGGGCAGGTCGTGCGGGTAGACGTAGCCCTGGCCGTGGCCGAGCTTGGTGGCGCCCTTGTAGTGGCTGTCGCGCAGGTGCGCGGGCACGGGCCCGGCCAGTCCCTTGCGTACGTCCTCCAGGGCGGCGCCGATCGCGGTCGTCGCGGCGTTGGACTTGGGCGCCAGGGCGAGGGCGATGGTGGCGTGGCTGAGGGTGAGGGCGGCCTCCGGGAAGCCGATCATGGCGACGGCCTGGGCGGCGGCGACCGCGATGGACAGCGCGTTCGGGTCGGCGAGGCCGATGTCCTCGCTGGCGGAGATCATCAGGCGCCGGGCGATGAAGCGGGGGTCCTCGCCGGCCTCGATCATCCGGGCCAGGTAGTGCAGGGCGGCGTCGACGTCGGAGCCGCGGATGGACTTGATCAGGGCGCTGGCCACGTCGTAGTGCTGGTCGCCGTCGCGGTCGTACTTCACGGCCGCCCGGTCGACCGTCTCCTCCAGGGTGGTCAGGCCGATCTCCGTCTCGCCCTTGTCCAGGGCGGCTCCGGCGGCGGCCTCCAGGGCGGTCAGGGCGCGGCGGGCGTCGCCGCCGGCGATGCGCAGGAGGTGGCTCTCGGTCTCCTCGGGGAGGGCGACGGCGCCCTTGAGACCGCGCTCGTCGGTCAGGGCCCGCTGGACGAGGCCCTTGATGTCGTCGTCCGTGAGCGGTTCGAGGGTGAGCAGCAGGGAGCGGGACAGCAGGGGGGAGATCACCGAGAAGTACGGGTTCTCCGTCGTCGCCGCGATCAGTGTCACCCAGCGGTTCTCGACGGCCGGGAGCAGGGAGTCCTGCTGGGCCTTGCTGAAGCGGTGGATCTCGTCGAGGAAGAGGACGGTCTCCTTGCCGAATCCGCCGGACGCGCGGCGGGCGCCGTCGATGACCGCGCGGACCTCCTTGACGCCCGCGGTGATCGCCGAGAGTTCGACGAAGCGGGCGTTGGTGGCCTTGGAGACCACGTACGCCAGGGTGGTCTTGCCGGTGCCGGGCGGGCCCCAGAGGATCACCGAGGAGGGGCCGGCCGGGCCGGAGGCGCCCTCGCCGACCAGTCTGCGCAGGGGCGAGCCCGGCTTCAGCAGATGCCGCTGGCCCACGACCTCGTCGAGGGTGCGCGGGCGCATCCGCACCGCCAGGGGGCTGCTGGACGGCTCCTTCTCCTGGCGTTCTTCTGCTGCGGCGGTGAACAGGTCGGGCTCCACGTCAGAAACCCTAAATCACGGCACTGACAATGCCGCCGGGCCCCGGTGCTCCCGGCTCAGCTCATCCAGAAGTCCCACCAGCGGGTCAGGATCAGCATGCCGATGATGCCGATGTGCAGCACGGGCATGACCCAGGTGAACTCGCCGAAGAAGCCCTTGAGCCAGGGCGGGGCGGGCAGGAAGCCCTTGCGGATGTTGAACGACGTCACGTACCAGAACATGAGGATCGTCGCGACCCAGGCCAGGGAGCACCACAGGCACAGTGCGTTGATCCGGTACAGGGACTGGAACATCAGCCAGGCGCAGAAGCCGACGCCGAACAGGCAGCCGGCGTTGAAGGTGAGCCAGTACCAGCGCGGGAAGCGGGCCCGGGCGAGCAGGCTCACGCCGACGCCGATGACGATGGCGTAGCAGACGAGGCCGAGCATCGGGTTCGGGAAGCCGAAGACCGCGGCCTGCTTGCTCTCCATGACGCTGCCGCAGGAGACGACGGGGTTGAGGCTGCACCCGGGGGTGAACGTCTTGCCCTCGACCTTGGCCTCGAGGATCTTGAACTTGTCGATCGTGATGACCCACGAGGCGAGCAGTCCGGCCGCGCCGGTGATCACCAGCAGCAGGGCGAGGGCACGGCTGCCGCCCTCGGTGCGGGGCGCGATCTCGGCGTGCTCCGACTCGGGCTCCATGGAGACGTCCTTGACTGTCGTCTTGCTCATCCCGCCGATTCCGTCACTTGAGACCCGGACTGCTTCGGTCAGGGCCATTCTGCCGCACGAGGGCCTGTGTCCACCGTTCAGTGGACATAAGCGTGTCCACAAGGTCGTCCCTGAGGGTTGCGTTCCGGCCGACGCTCGTCGCATGACAGCACACGGGTACGACCTCGCCGTGCGGGTGCGGGGGCTGCGCAAGCGGTACGGGGACGTGACCGCCGTCGACGGCATCGATCTGGGCATCCGCCCGGGCGAGGTGTTCGGCCTGCTCGGGCCCAACGGCGCGGGCAAGAGCACCACGGTGGAGATCCTCCAGGGCAACCGGGACCGGGACTCGGGCGAGGTGTCCGTGCTCGGGTCGGACCCGGCGACCGGCACGCGCGCGTGGCGCTCACGTGTCGGAATCGTCTGGCAGGACGAATCGGCGCCCGCGGAGTTGACGGTCCGGGAGACGGTGCGGCACTTCGCCGGCTACTACCCCCGGCCGCGGAACCCGGAGGAGGTGATCGGACTGGTCGGTCTGGAGGCGAAGGCGGACAGCCGGATCAAGGCGCTGTCGGGTGGCCAGCGCCGGCGTCTGGACGTGGCGCTCGGCGTGATCGGCGGTCCGGACCTGCTGCTTCTGGACGAGCCGACGACCGGGTTCGATCCGGCGGCCCGGCGGCAGTTCTGGTCGCTGATCCGCGCCCTGGCGGACGGCGGCACGACCATCCTGCTGACCACGCACTATCTGGAGGAGGCGGAGGCCCTCGCGCATCGGCTGGCCGTCGTCGCGAAGGGCCGGATCGTCGCCGAGGGCGAGCCCGGGGCGCTGCGGGAGCGGTACGGCACCGAGGCCCTCGTCGAGTGGACCGAGCCGGACGGCACCCCGCGCAGGGAGCGCACGGGCACGCCGACCAGGACGATCGCCGGGCTCATGCGGCGCTTCGACGGGGAGATCCCGGGGCTGGCGGTGAGCCGGCCCACGCTGGAGGACGTCTACCTCCGGCTGACCGGACAGCGGCAGGAGGACGCGCGATGACGACGACCGCCGTACGGGACCGCGGTGCGGTCGGCGTCGGGGGGCTGCCCAGCGCCTGGGGGCTGGGGCTGCGGCGGGGTGCCCTGGAGATCAGGCAGTTCTTCCGGCAGCGCGACCAGGTGGTGTTCACGTTCGCCTTCCCGGTCGTCTTCCTGTTCCTGTTCGCGTCGATCTTCCGGGACGACGTGGCGGGCGCGGGCATCACCGCCTCGCAGCTCTACGTCCCGGCGATGATGGCCGCCGGCATCATGTCGACGAGTTTCCAGGCGCTCGGCATCTCGATCGCCGTGGAGCGGGAGGAGAAGGTGCTGCGCCGGCTGCGCGGCACACCGATGCCGCCGACGGCGTACTTCCTCGGCAAGATCTGGCTCGTTCTGTTCACCGGTCTGCTGGAGACGGTGATCCTCCTCCTCGTCGGCACGACCGTGTACGACGTGAACCTGCCGTCCGACGCCGGCCGTTGGTTCGACCTGGCGTGGATCTTCGTGCTCGGGATCACGGCCTGCGCGCTGCTCGGCATCGCGATCAGCTCGGTGCCGACGTCCGCGAACAGCGCGAGTTCCGTGGTCGTGCTGCCCTTCCTGGTGCTCCAGTTCATCTCCGGGGTGTACATCGCCATCGGCACCGTCCCGGACTGGATGCTGACCATAGGTGCGCTGTTCCCGCTGAAGTGGATGTGCCAGGGGCTGCGCGGGGTGTTCCTGCCGGAGTCGGCGCAGGTGCTGGAGCAGGCGGGGAGCTGGGAGACGGGACGCGTGGCCCTGGTGCTCGCGGCGTGGTGCGCCGGAGGATTGGTGCTGTGCCTGCTGACGTTCCGCTGGAAGGACCGGCGCGAGGGATGAGCGGTGCGGCGGATGCCGGCAGCGCCTACACCTGGGAGCGCTCGTTCCGGCTCTGGGACACGTACTTCGCGCTCATCTGGGTGGCGACCCTGGTCTCCGTGCTCGCCGCCGATCACCCCGGCCGGCCGGTCCGTGCGGTCGCGGCGGCGCTGCTCGTCCCGCTGGTCCCGCTGTACGTGAGGGAAGGGCGCCGGCTGATCCAGGGCGACCCGCCCGACCAGCGGCGGACGATCGGCTATCTGACGGCGGCGCTGGCGCTGGTCCTGCCGTCGGCGGTCCTCGTGGGCGAGACGCGGCTGCTGGCCTTCGCCCTGATCCCGCAGTGCTTCATGACGCTGCGGTTGCGGTCGGCGCTGGTGGCCGTGGCCGTGGTGAACCTCGTACCCGTGGCCGGCTGGGCGCTGCTGTGGCGGCCCAGCACCCGGGACGTGGTCTTCAACGCCTTGTTCTCCCTGGTCAGTTTCGTGTTCTCGGTCGCCGTCGGCATCTGGATCATCCGGATCATCGAGCAGAGCCAGGAGCGGGCCGAGCTGATCGCGGAGCTCGACGCGAGCCGGCACGAGATCGGGCGGCTGTCCGAGGCGCACGGGGCGCTGGCCGAACGGGAGCGGCTGGCCCGGGAGATCCACGACACGCTCGCTCAGGGGTTCACGAGTCTCGTGATGCTGATCCAGGCGGTCGAGGCGGAGCTGGACCACGACCTGCCCGAGGCGCGGCGCCATCTGCGCCTGATGGACGAGACGGCCCGGCAGAACCTCGCCGAGGCCCGGGCCCTGGTCGCCGGGGGCGCGCCCGCCGACCTGGACGGTGCGTCCCTGCCGGATGCGCTGGGGCGGCTCGCCGCGCGGCATGACGCGGTGCTGGAGGTGACCGGCCCGGTGCGCACGCTGCCCGCGGGCCCCGAGGTGGTCGCGCTGCGCGCCTGCCAGGAGGCGTTGGCCAACGCCCGTAAGCACGCGGGGAGTTCGGTGGTGGTCGGGGTGTCGCTGGCGTACGCCGACGACCTGCTGACCGTGTCCGTGCGGGACGACGGGCCCGGATTTGACCCGGGTGCCGTTCGCGGTGGGTACGGTCTGGCGGGGCTGCGGGCCCGGGCCGTCGAGGTGGGCGGAACCGCCGAGGTGCGCAGTGCACCCGGCGGCGGCACGGTCGTGACCGTCCGCCTGCCGTTGGTGAGGAGGGAGACGCCGTGATCCGGATCGTCCTGGCCGACGACCATCCCGTCGTACGGGAGGGGCTGCGGGCGATGCTCAGTGCGGAGTCCGATCTGGAGGTCGTCGCCGACGCGTCCAGCGGGCCGCAGGCGGAGGCGCTGGCGCAGGAGTTGCGGCCCGACATCGTGCTGATGGATCTGCGGATGCCGGGGGGCGGGGGTGTGGACTCCATCGTGCGTATGACGCGGGCCGGGCTGCCGTGCCGGGTGGTCGTGCTGACGACGTACGAGACGGACCGGGACATCCTGCGGGCGGTGGAGGCCGGGGCGGCGGGTTATCTGCTGAAGGACCTGCCGCGTGCCGAACTCGCGGACGCGGTGCGGGCGGCGGCCCGTGGTGAGACGGTCCTGGCCCCGTCCGTCGCGGCGCGGCTGGTGGACCAGTTACGGACGAAGCCGGAGCGGCCGCGGCTGTCGGAACGCGAGACGGCCGTGCTGCGGCTGGTCGCCGAGGGCTGCACGAACGCGGAGATCGGGCGCCGGTTGTTCATCGGGGAGTCCACGGTGAAGACGTATCTCCTGCGCGTCTTCGGCAAGTTGGGGGTGGACGACCGGACGGCGGCGGTGACGAGCGCGCTGCGGCACGGGCTGCTGGAGCAGTGACGAAGGCGCCGGGCACCTCGGCAGGTGTCCGGCGCCTTCGCTTCTGGTCTGCTGCTAACCGAGTCGCGCCTCGAGTTCCGCCACGATCTCGTTCACCCCGACCGCCGTCTGCTCGCCCGACTCCATGTCCTTGAGCTGGACGACGCCCTCGGCGAGGTCGCGTTCGCCGGCGACGATCGTGTAGCGGGCGCCGCTGCGGTTGGCGTTCTTCATCGCGCCCTTGAGGCCCTTGCCGCCGTAGGAGAAGTCGGCCGCGATGCCGTTCTTGCGCATCTCCGTGACCTTGGCGAACAGGACCCGGCGGGCCTCCTCGCCGAGCGGGACGGCGAACACGCTGGTGGTGGCGGGGAGTTCGAGCTCGACGCCCTCCGCCTCCAGGGCGAGGACCGTGCGGTCGACGCCGAGGGCCCAGCCGACGGACGGCAGCGCGGGGCCGCCGATCATCTCGGACAGGCCGTCGTAGCGCCCGCCGCCGCCGACGGCGGACTGGGAGCCGAGGCCGTCGTGGACGAACTCGAACGTCGTGCGGGTGTAGTAGTCCAGGCCGCGCACCAGCTTCGGGTCGTCCTCGAAGGCGACGCCCGCCGCCGTGATCAGCTCGCGGACCTCCTCGTGGTACGCCTTGCAGGCGTCACAGAGGTAGTCGCGCAGCAGCGGCGCGTCCCCGAGCTGCTTCTGGACCGACTCGCGCTTGTCGTCGAGGACGCGCAGCGGGTTGATCTCCGCCCGGCGCAGGGTGTCCTCGTCCAGGTCCAGGCCGCGCAGGAAGTCCTGGAGCGCCGTCCGGTACACCGGGCGGCACTCCTTGTCGCCCAGACTGTTGAGCAGGATCCGGAAGTTGCTCAGGCCCAGCGAGCGGTACGCCTGGTCGGCCAGGATGATCAGCTCGGCGTCCAGTGCCGGGTCCTCGGCACCGATCGCCTCGGCACCGACCTGGGAGAAGTGGCGGTAACGGCCCTTCTGGGGACGCTCGTAGCGGTAGTACGAGCCGGAGTACCAGAGCTTGACCGGGAGGTTGCCCGCCTTGTGCAGGTTGGCCTCCAGCGCGGCACGCAGGACGGAGGCCGTGCCTTCGGGGCGCAGGGCCAGCCTGTCGCCGCCCTTCGTCTCGAAGGCGTACATCTCCTTCGTCACGATGTCCGTCGATTCGCCGACGCCGCGCGCGAAGAGTTCGACGTTCTCGAAGCCCGGCGTCTCGATGTAGCCGTAGCCGGAGTTGCGCAGCGGTGCGGCGATCGCCTCGCGGACCGCCAGGAACGTCGCGGAGTCCGGCGGGATCAGGTCGTACGTGCCCTTGGGGGCCTTGAAGGTGCTCACGGAAGGTCTCGTCACATTCCTCGTCGGGGAGCCTCGGAAGCTCCCTGGCCGGCCGCCACCTGCCGCAGATACGGGTTGGTGGCGCGCTCCTGGCCGATGGTCGTCTGGGGGCCGTGGCCGGACAGCACCACGGTCGAGTCGTCGAGCGGCAGGCACACGCGGGCCAGCGAGTCGAGCATCTCGGCCATGTCACCGCCGGGCAGGTCGGTGCGTCCGATGGAGCCGGCGAACAGCAGGTCGCCCGAGAACAGGATCGGCGGGATGTCCGCCGCCTCGGGCATGCCGAAGGTCACCGACCCTTGGTATGGCCGGGCGCGTGCGCGACGGACAGCTCCAGGCCCGCCAGCTCCAGCTTCCGCCCGTCGCCAGCTCCTGACGTCGTCGGCC
>KE354191.1 GCA_000415505.1 Streptomyces afghaniensis 772 | reverse complement strand
TGCTGCACGGCGGGGGCGGAGGGCGGCGACGGCCCTGAGCGTCATGGACACGCTGGAGGACACCGCCGCTGACAACCCCGTGGAGGTCGCCGAGGACCGGGAGCTCCGCCGGTTCCTCGCGCGGGCGATCAACACGCTGCCCGAGCGCGAGAAGACCGTGGTCACGCTGTACTACTACGAGGGGCTCACCCTTGCCGAGATCGGGAACGTGCTGGGCGTGACCGAGAGCCGGGTCAGCCAGATCCACACCAAGTCGGTGCTCCAGCTGAGGGCGAAACTGGCGAGCTTCGGCCGCTGACCTGGCCGGATGGGGGCGGGTGGGCGGAAGGCACTCCCGCCGGGCCTGGCGCGTCCGTAGAGTGGTTGACGTGCCAAGGATTCGAGCGGCCTCCGTGGCCGAGCACCGGTCGATGCAGCGAGCCGCCCTGCTGGACGCGGCTCGTTCCTTGTTGTCCGAGGGCGGTACGGAGGCGCTGACCTTCCCGGCCCTCGCCGAGCGGACGGGGCTCGCGCGGTCGTCCGTCTACGAGTACTTCCGGTCACGGGCGGCCGTGGTCGAGGAGCTGTGCGAGGTCGACTTTCCCGTCTGGGCGGCGGACGTGTCGGCGGCGATGGAGCGGGCGGGAACGGCCGAGGCCAAGGTCGAGGCGTACGTGCGGCAGCAGCTGGAGCTGGTGGGGGACCGGCGGCACCGGGCCGTGGTGGCGATCTCGGCGAGTGAGCTGGACGCCGGGGCCCGGGAGAAGATCCGGGCGGCGCACGGCGGTCTGGTCGCGATAATCGTCGAGGCGCTGGACGAGATGGGGCATGAGCAGCCCCGGCTGGCGGCGATGTTGGTGCAGGGGATCGTGGACGCGGCGGTGCGGCGGATCGAGCTGGGAGCCGCGGAGGAGCCGGGCGCTATCGCGGATGCTGCGGTGAGTATGGCTCTGCGGGGTGTGCGGGGCTGAGCGCCGTTGGTGCCGCCCCAGCGGCACGACCGCCCGCCGCTAAGCAGTCCCGTAGACCGGCAGGAGCCTCGACGGGCCCCTGTGCAGGAGCCAGGGCGGTAGGAGCGACAGCGGGTTCAGGTACGTCTCGTCCCGCCGCAGGCCCCAGTGCACGCATGTCGCCGTGCAGTGTGAGCCCGCCGTGTCGACTGTCCCGATCACCTCGCCCGGTTCGACCTCCTGGCCCTCCTCCACGGACGCCGTCACCGGTTCGTATGTCGTCCGCAAGAGTGGATCGCCCGTCCCCGTGAGATCCACCGAGACGACTCCCTTGCCGGCCACCCTGCCCGCGAACGCCACCCGGCCCGCCGCCACCGCTCGTACCGGCGTGCCGGGGGCTGCCGCCAGGTCCACGCCTCGATGGCCGGGGCCGTAGACCGACGCCGGGGGCTCCCAGCCGCGCAGGACCCGGGGGCGTAACCCCACCGGCCACGCACGTCCCACCGTCGGGACGGTGGCGTCCGGGACGGGTGCGGCGGCACCGGCCGCGAACAGGGGCGGCGGTGGGGCCAGCAGGGCCGTCACCGTCACGACCAGCAGCAGGATCAGCCGCGCACACACACGCACACATCGCTTCGCTCGCATGCGGAAAGCGTCCCGGACCGCCGCCCGTCACCGGCCGTGGCTGTGGACCGCCGTCCGGTTGTGGACAACGGCGTCACCCGGTGCCCCGCGGGTCCCGTACACTTCTGGTGGCGATCCGGGTCACCGGGTCGACTTCGCACGCCCCGATACGCACCCCGGCAACGGGCCGTATCAGCGCCCCTCGGTCCCTCGTGGCACGGCGCGCAGTGGGCGTCAGGCGCGGAGGCCATCCGGCATCCGCGGCACAACCGAGAAGCACAAGGAGATACGGCCATGGCCGTCGTCACGATGCGGGAGCTGCTGGAGAGCGGCGTCCACTTCGGTCACCAGACCCGTCGTTGGAACCCGAAGATGAAGCGCTTCATCTTCACGGAGCGCAACGGCATCTACATCATCGACCTGCTCCAGTCGCTGTCGTACATCGACCGCGCGTACGAGTTCGTCAAGGAGACCGTCGCCCACGGCGGCACGGTCATGTTCGTCGGCACGAAGAAGCAGGCGCAGGAGGCCATCGCCGAGCAGGCCACCCGCGTCGGCATGCCCTACGTCAACCAGCGCTGGCTGGGCGGCATGCTCACCAACTTCTCGACCGTCTACAAGCGTCTGCAGCGCCTCAAGGAGCTCGAGCAGATCGACTTCGAGGACGTCGCCGCGTCCGGTCTGACCAAGAAGGAGCTTCTCGTGCTCTCGCGCGAGAAGGCCAAGCTGGAGAAGACCCTCGGTGGTATCCGCGAGATGCAGAAGGTGCCCAGCGCCGTCTGGATCGTGGACACCAAGAAGGAGCACATCGCCGTTGGTGAGGCCCGGAAGCTGAACATCCCGGTCGTCGCGATCCTCGACACCAACTGCGACCCCGACGAGGTCGACTACAAGATCCCGGGCAACGACGACGCGATCCGCTCCGTCACCCTGCTCACCCGCGTCATCGCCGACGCCGTCGCCGAGGGCCTCATCGCCCGCAGCGGTGTCGCCACCGAGGGCAAGGGCGAGAAGGCCGCGGGCGAGCCGCTGGCCGAGTGGGAGCGCGACCTGCTCGAGGGCGAGAAGAAGGCCGACGAGGCTGCCCCCGCCGCTGAGGCCGCTCCGGCCGCTGAGGCTGCTCCGGCCGCCGAGGCCGCCCCCGCCGCCGAGGCCGAGAAGCCGGCCGAGGGCGAGAAGGCCGCCGAGGCCGAGCAGGCCTGACCCGTCAGTCCGAGGTGACGGCGGGAGCGGTACTGCATCACCAGCGCCTCGGCGCGGTGTGAAGTCCGCTCCCGCCGTTCACCCGTAGGTCAGCGGCAGGACAGTGCGCTCCGGCTCCATGGAGCGCATCCGCAGATCTTCGATCTTCCAGACTTCGAGAGAGATTCACAGACTCATGGCGAACTACACCGCCGCCGACGTCAAGAAGCTCCGTGAGCTCACGGGCGCCGGCATGATGGACTGCAAGAAGGCGCTGGACGAGGCCGAGGGCAACGTCGAGAAGGCCGTCGAGGCGCTCCGTATCAAGGGCCAGAAGGGCGTCGCCAAGCGCGAGGGCCGTTCCGCCGAGAACGGTGCCGTCGTGTCGATCATCGCCGACGACAACTCCTCCGGCGTCATCGTCGAGCTGAAGTGCGAGACGGACTTCGTCGCCAAGGGCGAGAAGTTCCAGGCCGTGGCCACGGCCATCGCCGAGCACGTCGCCAAGACCTCCCCGGCCGACCTCGAGGCCCTGCTCGCCTCCGAGATCGAGGCCGGCAAGACCGTCCAGGCGTTCGTGGACGAGGCCAACGCCAACCTGGGCGAGAAGATCGTCCTGGACCGCTTCGCCCAGTTCGCCGACGGCTACGTGACGGCGTACATGCACCGCACGATGCCCGACCTGCCCCCGCAGATCGGTGTCCTCGTCGAGCTGGACAAGCCGAACGCGGAGATCGCCAAGGGCGTCGCCCAGCACATCGCCGCCTTCGCGCCGAAGTACCTCTCCAAGGAGGACGTGCCGGCCGAGGTCGTCGAGTCCGAGCGCCGCGTCGCCGAGGAGACCACCCGCGCCGAGGGCAAGCCCGAGGCCGCCCTGCCGAAGATCGTCGAGGGTCGCCTCAACGGCTTCTTCAAGGACGCCACGCTGCTCGGCCAGCCCTACGCGCTCGACAACAAGAAGTCCGTCCAGAAGGTCCTGGACGAGGCCGGTGTCACCCTGAAGCGCTTCTCGCGCATCAAGGTCGGCATCTGAGTCCGTACCGCGATCGACGCCCGACCCCGATAGGGTCGGCAGCAGTCGTCCCGGTACGCCGTCACAGGGGTGGCGGACGACAGCAGATCTGACGAGGAGGCCATTGCCGTATGGGATGCGAACCACGCCCCACCGGCAATGGCCTTCTTCGTATGTGCAACACGTGAAAGAGGCGGGATCCCCCATGACCACCAAGGCCCAGAAGAGCGACGACGGCAAAGTGCGCGGCCGGTTTCTGCTGAAGCTGTCCGGAGAGGCCTTCTCCGGCGGTGGGGGCCTGGGCGTCGACCCCGACGTGGTGCACAAGATCGCCCGCGAGATCGCGGCCGTCGTCCGCGACGGTGCGCAGATCGCGGTCGTCATCGGCGGCGGCAACTTCTTCCGCGGTGCCGAGCTCCAGCAGCGCGGCATGGACCGGGCCCGCTCCGACTACATGGGCATGCTCGGCACCGTCATGAACTGCCTGGCTCTCCAGGACTTCCTGGAGAAGGTGGGAGTGGACTGCCGGGTGCAGACCGCCATCACCATGGGCCAGGTCGCCGAGCCGTACATCCCGCTGCGCGCCGTGCGGCACCTGGAGAAGGGCCGCGTGGTCATCTTCGGTGCCGGTATGGGCATGCCGTACTTCTCCACCGACACCACCGCCGCCCAGCGTGCCCTGGAGATCGACGCGGAGGCGCTGCTGATGGGCAAGAACGGCGTGGACGGGGTCTACGACTCCGACCCGAAGACCAACCCGGACGCGGTGAAGTTCGACCACCTCGGCTACGGCGAGGTCATCACGCGTGATCTGAAGGTCGCCGACGCCACGGCCGTGACGCTGTGCCGTGACAACAAGCTCCCGATCGTGGTCTTCGAGCTGCTGGCGGAGGGCAACATCGGGCGCGCCGTCAAGGGTGAGAAGATCGGCACGCTGGTGGGGGACCCCGGCAGCAGGGACTGAGACCCGAGAACAACCCCGTCCGGGGGACGGACGGGACGGAGCCGGGCCGGGGGATGGACAATGTCCCGCCGGTCGGGAACCGTGCAGGAAGAAGACGCGACGCAGCCGGCCGCCGCCCCACATGGAACCGCAGCCGGGCCTACTCAAGACACGCAGGAGCAAGTGGTGATCGAAGAGACCCTCCTCGAGGCCGAGGAGAAGATGGAGAAGGCCGTCGTGGTCGCCAAGGAGGACTTCGCCGCGATCCGCACCGGCCGTGCGCACCCGGCGATGTTCAACAAGATCGTGGCCGAGTACTACGGCGCGCCGACCCCGATCAACCAGCTGGCCTCGTTCTCGGTGCCCGAGCCGCGCATGGCCGTGGTGACCCCGTTCGACAAGAGCGCGCTGCGCAACATCGAGCAGGCGATCCGCGACTCGGACCTCGGCGTCAACCCGAGCAACGACGGCAACATCATCCGGGTGGTGTTCCCCGAGCTGACCGAGGAGCGCCGCCGCGAGTACATCAAGGTCGCCAAGAGCAAGGGTGAGGACGCCAAGGTCTCCATCCGCTCCGTGCGCCGCAAGGCCAAGGACGCCATCGACAAGCTGATCAAGGACGGCGAGATCGGCGAGGACGAGGGCCGCCGTGCGGAGAAGGAGCTCGACGACACCACCCACAAGTACGTGGCGCAGGTGGACGAGCTCCTGAAGCACAAGGAAGCGGAGCTGCTCGAGGTCTGATGAACGACTCTTCCTGGGGGGCGCCGCCGCAGGCCGGGTACTGGGGGCCCACCGACCAAGGGCATGGCCATGGGCACGCCCAGAGCCCTGGCCATGGACGTGCCCACGGCCCTGGCCATGGACACGTCCAGGGAGCCGCTCCGGCGGGTCCCGCATACGATGCGCATGAAGCGCCTCAGACTCGCCCCATGCCCATCGTGCCCGACGTAGCCGATCACGGCGGAAACCAGGATGACGACCGGGGAGCTGCTCGGCTGAGCGGCTCCCCGGTCCGAAACGAGATGAAGCCGGAGCCCATGCCCGACGCCGCAGAGCCGGCACCCAAGCCGCAGAAGAAGAGCGCGGGTCGCGACCTGAGTGCCGCGATAGGGGTCGGGGTCGGGCTCGGCGCGGTGATCGTCGCGTCGCTGTTCGTCGTCAAGGCCGTGTTCGTCGGCGTGATCGCGGTCGCCGTCGTGGTGGGCCTGTGGGAGCTGACCAAGCGGCTGGACGAGCGCAAGGGCATCCGGGCGCCCCTCGTGCCGCTCGCGCTCGGCGGCGCCGCGATGGTCGTCGCCGGGTACGTCCGGGGCGCCGAGGGCGCCTGGGTCGCCATGGCGCTCACGGCACTGGCCGTGCTGGTGTGGCGCATGACGGAACCGCCCGAGAACTACCTCAGGGACGTCACGGCGGGCGTCTTCGCGGCGTTCTACGTGCCGTTCCTGGCGACGTTCGTCGCGATGATGCTGACGGCGGACGACGGGGCGCAGCGGGTGCTCATGTTCCTGCTGCTCACGGTCGTCAGCGACACCGGTGCCTACGCGGTCGGCTGGCGCTTCGGCCGGCACAAGCTGGCCCCGCGCATCAGTCCCGGCAAGACCCGCGAGGGCCTGCTCGGCGCGGTCTCCTTCGCCATGGTCGTGGGTGCGCTGTGCATGCAGTTCCTCATCGACGACGGTGCCTGGTGGCAGGGCCTGGTGCTCGGCCTCGCGGTCGCGGTCAGCGCCACGCTGGGCGACCTCGGCGAGTCCATGATCAAGCGGGACCTCGGCATCAAGGACATGGGCACGCTGCTGCCGGGGCACGGCGGCATCATGGACCGGCTGGACTCGCTGCTGCCCACGGCTCCGGTGGTGTGGCTGCTGCTGGTGCTCTTCGTCGGGTCCGGCTGAGGCGATACGGCTTTGTGATTCTTACGGCCTTTGCGGCTTCTGTGGTGAGCTCCCGTCCGATGACCGGCGGGAGCTCACTGGCGTTTGCGCGGGGGTGCCTGCAGCGTCACCAAGTGGGACGATTCAGGTGTACGTAGCAAAGGGGGCATCATGTCCAGCATTCGACAGACCATCGATGTCGACCGGCGTCCCGAGGACGTCTACGACTACGTCATGGACACCCCGCGGCTGCCGGAGTGGCAGCTGAGCGCCGTGTCCGCGGAACGACTCGACGAAGGGCCGGTCGGCGTCGGCTCCCGGATGCGGGTCACCCGGCACGTCGGCCGCCGGATCATGCCGATGACCATGGAAGTCACGGAGTACGACCCGCCGCACAGCTGGGGCATGCGAGGTGTCGACGGTCCTGTCCGGGCACGGGTGCACGGCGAGGTCGAGCCGTTCGACGAGGGGCAGCGCTCCCACGTGACGATCGAGGTCGACTTCGAGGGCCACGGCGTCGGCAAGGTCCTCGTCCCGCTCGTCGTACGCCCCCAGGTCCGCAAGGAACTGCCCCGCAACGAGCAACTCCTCAAGGACCGGCTGGAGCACACGGGCGAGTAGGGGCCTTCGAAGGGCTACGGCCGACGCGTGACGGGCCGTGCGCCCGGAAAGGGTCCCGTCGCCGTGGCCCGACGACGCCGAGGAGGCCCGCGTGACGATCCAGCGGATGGACAACGTCCTCATCGTGGTCGACGACCTCGACGCCGTCCTGTCGTTCTTCGTCGAACTCGGCATGGAGCTGGAGGGCAGAGGGCCGGCCGAGGGAGCTTGGGTGGAGCGGGTCATCGGGCTCGACGGCGTCCGGCAGGAGATCGCCATGCTGCGGACCCCGGACGGTCACGGCCGAATCGAGCTGGCGATGTTCCACCGGCCGAAGGCGATCCGCCCCGAGCCGAAGGACGCGCCGCCGAACACGCTGGGCCTCCGCCGCGTCATGTTCGCCGTCGACGACATCGAGGACGCCATCGCCCGCCTGCACACCCACGGCGCGGAACTCGTCGGCGAGGTGGTGCAGTACGAGGACAGCTATCGGCTCTGCTACTTCAGCGCTTGCTGATCTACCCGGAGCAAGGGTTCATGATCAGCCAGCCGGTGCCGGAGGACGTACGTCAAGCGTTCGAGCGGCTCTGCCGCGAAGGCTTCACCAGTCGGCTCCTCAGCACCACCGGCAAGGCTTCCGCCTGACACCAACTCGGCGCCAGGCCAAGCACTCACGCCACGAGAGATGCTCCTACCCGACCGGCCACGCCCGAGCTGTTACGAGTTTCTCTACCTCATCGAGTTTCTCTACCTCATCAAGCCCCGGCTGCGCTCCGCTCCGCCGGGCGCGCTTCCCGGCTCCGCTCCGGGCGCGGCTCCTGCCTTCGGCCCGCTCTGCCCGGGCTGCGCCGACGCGCGCCCACATGTGAACAGGCCGGGTCATGAGTCGAGATCCGCGGAGCGCGGCAACGCTCAAAGCATGCCTGCGGCGGGGGCGCTCAGGCTCCGAGATGGCGGGGGCGCCGACTCGCGAGTGCCGGCCGGAGTAGTGGCGGGCGCGGGGAGCTCCCATCCCGTCTGCCATCGACCCAGGCAGAGCCGAGCAGACGCGGTCCCTGGCGTCCAGGTCGTTCGTACAGTGGCGCGCTCCACCTGGACGCCAGGGACCACGCCCGCTCCACGGTGTGTGGGTCGACGGCAGACGGGATGGGAGCTGGGGGAGGTTGTGGCTGGGTAGTCCGGCAGACCTCGGCCGTCCTAGAGGGAACGCAGAGTCTCGCTGGCTCCAGCAACAAACTGCGCCATGGCCTCCTCCAGCTTCTCGGCTTCCTGGGTCTGTGCTGACCAGAGGTCGTCTTCAGTAACCGGCACAGCTGCAGCAAGTGTTTGCTCCTGCCTGTACCAGAGCGCCTCGAACGCATCAGACATGTTGGCAGCGAGCCGCTGCAGCTTGATCTCTGCGATTAGGGCGAGATGCGTCCTGTGAGTGAACAGGGCCCTCACGGCCACGTCCAGCTCCCGCTCTGCCGCAGCTCTCAACTCGCCGGATTGAGCCACGGATGCTCTACCGAGGGCGACCAGCTCCAGCCGGGCTTTGCTGATCGCTTCAAGACACTTGGCACACACGTCCCGGAGTAGCTGTTCACGCCGTGCCGAACGCTGTTCCCGCGCCTGGTGCAGTAGCTGTGTCCGCATCACCAGCCACGTCACAAGCCCAGTGATCAGACTCGCCGCAAGCGCGGAGCTCGCAGAGATCGCTGCAACCGCCACATCACCTGGCATTGCTCCCCCCTACTCCGTGTCCCTGCCGTGCCCGATCGAGCGGGAACCAGCGGGGAACAGCGGGCAGCCACGGACTCCGAGCACAGAAAGGCCCCCGACCATCTACCCAGGTCAGGGGCCGTTCTCACTGCTCATCACGCGGAGGCGGTGGGATTGAACCCACGGTGACACCGCTGCCAGGACGGTTTTCAAGATCTCCTGGCGGGGGACGCATCTCGGCGGCGCAACCCCCAAGCCCTGAACCGGCCGCTGCCGAAGATGCCGACACCGATGGACAGGGCGAGCAGCACGGATGAGGGCCCAACGCCAAGAGAGACCGAGTGGTGCCCGGCTGCCAGCGACAACAGAAACATGATCAGCGTGAGGGTCGCTCCTGCCACAGCGAGAAAGACCGCCAATTCGGCCCACCACATCGCCCGTGTTGGTTGAGTTGTCACGACGTCGTTGTACACCCGTGCCACCGGGCTTACAAGGCAGTGATCACGGCGTCCTCGATCAGTGCTGGGCCGTCCCTGGGCCGTCCGAGGCCGACCAACGCTGACAGCCGACGCCCACGGGTGACCGCCCCCACCCCGCTCTGGCCTGGGCCGCCGGAGTTGATCTGCCACACTGGACGAGTTATGCCTGCACCCGGAGAACTCACTTTCGTCGCCCCGCGCGGAGCCAAGAAGCCGCCGCGGCATCTCGCCGACCTCACTCCTGCCGAGCGCAAGGAGGCCGTTGCCGCTGTCGGGGAGAAGCCGTTTCGTGCCAAGCAGCTCTCGCAGCACTACTTCGCGCGGTACGCGCACGATCCGGAGCAGTGGACCGATATTCCGGCCGGGTCGCGCGGGCGGCTGCAGGAGGCCCTGCTGCCCGAGCTGATGACCGTCGTGCGGCATCTGTCGACCGACCAGGGCACCACCCGCAAGACGCTGTGGCGGCTGTTCGACGGGACGCTCGTCGAGTCCGTGCTGATGCGCTACCCGGACCGGGTGACCATGTGCATCAGCTCGCAGGCCGGGTGCGGGATGAACTGCCCGTTCTGTGCGACCGGGCAGGCGGGGCTCGACCGGAACCTGTCCACCGCCGAGATCGTGCACCAGATCGTGGACGGTATGCGGGCGCTCAGGGACGGTGAGGTGCCGGGCGGGCCGGCGCGGCTCAGCAACATCGTGTTCATGGGCATGGGCGAGCCGCTCGCCAACTACAACCGGGTCCTCGGCTCCATCCGGCGGCTCACCGACCCCGAGCCCGACGGGCTGGGGCTGTCGCAGCGCGGGATCACCGTCTCGACGGTCGGTCTCGTCCCGGCCATCCACCGGTTCGCGGACGAGGGCCTCAAGTGCCGCCTCGCGATCTCACTGCACGCCCCCGACGACGAGCTGCGCGACACCCTCGTCCCCGTGAACACGCGGTGGAAGGTCCGGGAGGTGCTGGACGCAGGCTTCGAGTACAGCGCCAAGTCCGGGCGCCGGCTGTCCATCGAGTACGCGCTGATCCGGGACATCAACGATCAGGCCTGGCGCGGTGACCGGCTCGGGCGGATGCTCAAGGGCAGGCCCGTGCACGTGAACCTGATCCCGCTCAACCCGACGCCCGGGTCGAAGTGGACGGCTTCCCGGCCGGAGGACGAAAAGGCGTTCGTGGAGGCCATCGCGGCCCATGGTGTGCCGGTGACGATCCGGGACACCCGTGGTCAGGAGATCGACGGGGCGTGTGGCCAGCTCGCGGCGACCGAACGGTAGTCTGACCGGCGTAAGCACAACCGCATTTTCCGACACCTTCATATTCCGACAGGGGAGCGCCACAGCGCTGAGAGTGCGGCACACGGCCGCAGACCCTCCGAACCTGGCCCAGGTCATTCTGGGTAGGGAGATCGGTCATCACTCGAGCTGTTGCGCCCTGCCGGGACCCCCCACGGGATCCCGGGCAGGGCCGCGTCTTCTCCTGGTCCTCCAGGAGGAATCCAGTGAGCAACAACCTCAAGCGGCTGACAGCCGTGGCCGTCGGGCTCGGCATGGCCGGCACGCTCGCCGCGTGCGGGTCGTCCGACGGCGGCCAGGGGTCCGGCGACTCCAAGACCGTGACCCTCGTCAGCCACGACTCGTGGGCCGCCTCGAAGGACGTCATCGCGGCCTTCGAGAAGCAGTCCGGCTACAAGGTGAACGTCCTCAAGGACGGCGACGCCGGGCAGGCCGTGAACAAGGCCATCCTGACCAAGGACAACCCGCAGGGCGACGTCTTCTTCGGCGTCGACAACACGCTGCTGTCCCGCGCCCTCGACAATGGCCTGTTCCAGCCGTACGAGCCGAAGGGCGCGGACCGGATCGCGCCGGAGTACCGAGCCGACCAGGGCAAGCACCGGGTCACGCCCATCGACACGGGCGACATCTGCGTCAACTACGACAAGAAGTACTTCGCCGACCACAAGCTCGCCCCGCCGCGCAGCTTCGACGACCTGGTCAAGCCCCAGTACAAGAACCTCCTGGTCACCGAGAACGCCTCCACCTCCTCGCCCGGCCTGGGCTTCCTGCTCGGCACCGCCGCGAAGTACGGCGACGGGGGCTGGGCGGGGTACTGGAAGAAGCTCAAGGCCAACGGCGTGAAGGTCGTCGACGGCTGGGAGCAGGCCTACAACGAGGAGTTCTCCGGCTCGGCCGGCGGCAAGAAGGCCAAGGGGGACCGGCCGCTCGTCGTGTCATACGCCTCCTCGCCGCCCGTCGAGGTCGTCTACACCGACCCGAAGCCCAGCACGGCACCGACCGGGGTCGCGCAGGGCACCTGCTTCCGGCAGGTCGAGTACGCCGGGCTGCTGAGCAACGCGAAGAACAGCAAGGGTGGCAAGGCGCTCCTCGACTTCCTGATCAGCGAGCGGTTCCAGGAGGACATGCCGCTCAACATGTACGTGTACCCGGTGCGCGAGGGCGCCCAGGTGCCGCCGGAGTTCGTGAAGTACGGGCCGCAGGCCAAGGACCCGGAGACCATGGACCCGGCGAAGATCGCCGACAACCGTGACCAGTGGGTCAAGTCGTGGACCTCGCTCGTACTGAAGTGACCGAAGCAGCCGTCCGCAAGGACCGGCGCGGGAGCGCGGCGCGGCTCGGGCTCATCGCCGTGCCCGTCGCGTTCTTCGCGGTCTTCTTCGCCTACCCCGTCGCCGCGATCGTCGCGCGCGGTCTGAAGGTCGACGGGGTCTGGCAGTTCGGGCGGCTCGGGGAGGTGCTGGCCCAGTCGGACGTCCGGCACGTCCTGTGGTTCACCACCTGGCAGGCGGTCGTCTCGACGGCGCTCACGCTGCTGGTCGCACTGCCCGGCGCGTATGTCTTCGCCCGCTTCGACTTCCGCGGCAAGCAGGTCCTGCGGGCGGTCGTGACCGTGCCGTTCGTGCTGCCGACGGTCGTCGTCGGTACGGCGTTCCTGGCGCTGGTCGGGCGCGGCGGGCTGCTCGACGAGCTGTGGGGCGTACGGCTGGACACGACGGTGTGGGCGATCCTGCTCGCGCACGTCTTCTTCAACTACGCGGTCGTCGTGCGGACCGTCGGCGGGCTGTGGGCGCAGCTCGACCCGCGGCAGGAGGAGGCCGCGCGGATGCTCGGGGCGTCGCCGCTGCGGGCCTGGCGACAGGTCACGCTGCCGGCGCTCGCGCCCGCCGTGGCCGCCGCCGCGCTCATGGTCTTCCTGTTCACCTTCACCTCCTTCGGTGTCGTCCAGATCCTCGGCGGGCCCACGTTCTCGACCCTGGAGGTGGAGATCTACCGGCAGACGTCGGAGATCTTCGACCTGTCCACGGCCGCCGTGCTGACGTTGATCCAGTTCGTCGCTGTGGGCGCGATCCTCGCCCTGCACGCCTGGACCGTACGGCGGCGGGAGAGCGCGCTGCGGCTGGTGGACCCGTCCGCGACCGCGCGCCGGCCGCGCGGCACGGGGCAGTGGGCGCTGCTGGGCGGGGTGCTCGGCACCGTCGTCGTGCTGCTCCTGCTGCCGCTCGCCGTGCTGGTGCAGCGATCTCTGGACGCGCCCGGCTTCGGCTACTACCGGGCCCTGACCAGGGACGACGGCGGAGTGTTCCTGGTGGCGCCGATCGAGGCGATCGGCAATTCCCTCGAGTACGCCGTCGCCGCCACCGCCATCGCCGTGGTGATCGGCGGCCTCGCCTCCGTCGCGCTCACCCGCCGGGACGCCGGGCGGTTCGTGCGCGGCTTCGACGCGCTGCTGATGCTGCCGCTCGGGGTGTCCGCGGTGACCGTCGGCTTCGGGTTCCTGATCGCGCTGGACGAGCCGCCGCTGGATCTGAGGGCCTCGTGGATCCTGGTGCCGCTCGCGCAGGCGCTGGTCGGTGTGCCGTTCGTCGTGCGGACGATGCTGCCCGTGCTGAGGGCGGTGGACGTGCGGCTGCGGGAGGCGGCCTCGGTGCTGGGGGCCTCGCCCTGGCGGGTGTGGCGTGAGGTGGATCTGCCGATGGTGCGGCGGGCGATGCTGATCGCGGCCGGGTTCGCCTTCGCGGTGTCGCTCGGGGAGTTCGGGGCGACGGTGTTCATCGCGCGGCCCGACAACCCGACGCTGCCGGTCGCGGTGGCGCGACTGCTGGGGCGGCCAGGGGAGCTGAACTACGGCCAGGCGATGGCCCTTTCGACGATTCTGATGGTGGTGTGCGCGGTGGCCCTGCTGGTGCTGGAGAGGCTTCGCACGGACCGGAGCGGGGAGTTCTGATGCTGCTGGCCCTGGAGGGTGCGACGGTCCGTTTCGGCGGGCGTGCCGTGCTGGACGCCGTCGATCTGGAGGTCGCCGAGCACGAGATCGTGTGCGTGCTCGGGCCCAGCGGCAGCGGCAAGTCGACGCTGCTGCGGGCGGTGGCGGGGCTTCAGCCGCTCGACTCCGGGCGGGTGGCGCTCGACGGGCGCGACCAGGCGGGCGTGCCCGCGCACCGGCGTGGGGTCGGGCTGATGTTCCAGGACCACCAGCTGTTCCCGCAGCGGGACGTGGGCGGCAACGTCGCCTTCGGACTGCGTATGCGCGGGACGTCGAAGCGGCAACAGGCCGAGCGAGTACAGGAGTTGTTGGACCTGGTCGGCCTGCCGGGCGCGTCCCGCCGGGCCGTCGCTGCGCTGTCCGGCGGGGAGCAGCAGCGGGTGGCGCTGGCCCGGGCCCTCGCTCCGAGCCCCCGGCTGCTGATGCTGGACGAGCCGCTGGGCCAGCTCGACCGGTCGCTCAGGGAGCGGCTGGTCGTCGAACTGAAGGAACTGTTCGGCCGGTTGGGCACCACCGTGCTCGCCGTGACACACGACCAGGGGGAGGCCTTCGCGCTGGCCGACCGGGTCGTGGTGATGCGGGACGGGCGGATCGCCCAGTCCGGTACGCCTCTTGAGGTGTGGCAGCGGCCGGCCGACGCGTTCGTGGCCCGCTTCCTCGGCTTCGAGAACGTCGTCGAGGCGACGGTCGGGGCGGAGGCCGCGGACACGCCGTGGGGCAAGGTGCCGGTGCCGGAGGGCGCCCCGCAGGGCACCCGGACCCTGCTCGTGCGGCCCGCGGGCGTGCGCCTGGTGCCGGCCGGCACGGGCCTGCGCTGCACGGTGACCGCGCGCACCTTCAAGGGCACCCATGTCGCCGTCCACCTCCAGCCGGAGGACGCCCCGCGCCTGGAGGCGGCCTGCGCGCTGCGGGCGGCGCCGGAGCCCGGGGACGAGGTCGGGGTGGAGTTCGACGCGACCGACATCGCCGTGCTCGACTGATCGGACCGGGCCCGGGGCACTGCACCCAGGCCTGACACGAGGCGATGGCCCGCCTCCACGAGAGGGACGGGCCACCACCGGGCGCTGAAGGGCGGGCGTCAGCTGTCGCTGCTGTTCGTCCCACGACGGCGCATGCCGAAGAACACCGCGCCGCCACCGACGACGACCAGGGCCGCCGCGATACCGGCGATGATGCCGGTGTTGGAGTCGGCGCCGGTCTCGGCGAGGTTGGAGTCACCGGCCGCGGGCGCGGGCGCGTTGCCCGCCGGCGTGGTGCTCTCGCTCTCCGACGGCGAAGGAGCCGGGGTGTCCGTCTCCTCGGCCGGCTTCGAGGGGGAGGCCGACGGGGTCGGCGTGGCCGGGGGAGTCGCCGGCGGCTTCTCCTCCTCCTTCTTGCAGGCCGTGGCCGGGGTGACGAGGTTCGGCTTGATGTCCTCGTCGACGTACGGAGCGGCCTTGACGTGGATGCGGTACTCCGCGTTCGGCTTCCAGTCCTCGGCGAAGGTGATGGTGGTGCCTTCGCGCGAGCCCTTGACCTCCTGCTCGCCGACCTTCTTCACGTCGGCGCCGTTGTTCTCCAGGTACACGGTCACGGTCGCCGGGACCCCGGCGGGGTCCACGTCGGTGACGGTGATGACGCCCTTGTCGCCGTCGCACTTCGCCTCGGCCGAGAACTCGTTGATGTTGCAGGCGAGCGCGTTGCCGGCGGCACCGAGCGCGAGCGCGGCCGAGGCGGAGACGACACCGAGGATCCGCACGGAACGTGTGACGGTACGGCGCGAAGCCGTACGGCGTGATACGGACAGAACTGCCACGTTTGTCCTTTACAGGATGCGCAAATGCGGGGGGTGGAGGCAGTGTTGACTGAACATCAGCACTACCGGGAGGCTCTCAGGTCTATAAGCGCCGCATAAGTAGTGTCAACGCATATGCAGGTTGCAAGCACTTGCTTTGCCAGCTTATTAACCGCCGAGACGTTTCAACGCCTCCGGTGCCTCCTCGATCCGCTCCACGAGCGCGATTCGCGCCTCCATCGAACGGCCCCTGGCCAGCGACTGGAGCAGCGGCCACGTCGGCAGCTTCTCCGTCCAGTGCGCGCGGTTCACGAGCACCATCGGCGTCGGCTCGCCGCGCGACTCGTAGTAGTTGGGCGTCGCGTTGTCGAAGATCTCCTGTACGGTGCCGGCGGCGCCCGGCAGGAACACCACGCCCGCGTTGGACCGGGCCAGCAGGCCGTCCTCACGCGTGGCGTTGGCGAAGTACTTGGCGATGTGCGACGCGAAGGCGTTCGGCGGCTCGTGGCCGTAGAACCAGGTCGGGATGCCCACGGAACGACCGCCCTGCGGCCAGCGCGCGCGTATCTCGAAGGCGGCCGTCGCCCACTGGGTGATCGACGGCGTGAAGTGCGGTGCCTTGGCGAGCAGTTCGAGCGACTCGGTGAGCATCTCGTCGCCGAACGGGGCGGCGTGGGCGCCCAGGTTCGCTGCCTCCATCGCGCCCGGGCCGCCGCCCGTGGCGACCGTGAGACCGGCGCGGGCCAGCTCCCGGCCGAGCCGTGCCGCCCCCGCGTACTCCTGCGTGCCACGGGCCATCGCGTGGCCGCCCATCACGCCCACGACCCGGGCGCCGGACAGGAGTTCGTCGAGCGCGTCCGAGACGGAGTCGTCGTGGACCGCGCGCAGCATGGAGGCGTAGATGTCCCGGTCCGCCTTCGTGCGCTGGAACCAGGCGTACGCCTGGGCGTCGGGCGTGGCCTCGTAGCCGTCCGCCAGCGACTCGAAGAGCTCGTCCGGCGCGTAGACATGGCCGCGGTACGGGTCGAAGGGCAGGTCCGGGACCGGCGGGAAGACCAGGGCGCCGTCCGTGCGAATCTTCGCGGCGGCCTCCTCGCGCATCGCGCAGCCGAGGAAGACGGCACCCGCCGTGTCCGTGCCGAGCAGTTCGCGCGTACGGTCCGTCAGGTCGACGGCCTGGACGCGGTGACCGGCGAGCGTGCCGCGCGCCGAGACGGTCGCGTCGAACTCCTCCAGCGTCTCGATCTCACGGTCGTCATGGTGGGCCGCATGGGCGGGCATCGTCTGCACGCGCCCATGCTGGCACAGCGCGTCTCAGCCCTCGACGGCCGCCGGGTCCATCCACACGACCTCGAAGGTGTGGCCGTCCGGGTCGTCGAAGGCACGGCCGTACATGAACCCGTGGTCCTGGGTCTCGCCGGAGACCGAACCGCCCGCCGCGACCGCCTTCTCGACCAGCTCGTCGACCTTCTCGCGGCTCTCGGAGCTCAGCGCGATCAGCACCTCGCTGGTCTTCTTCGCGTCCGCGATCTCCTTCTTGGTGAACTGGGCGTACTTCTCCTTGGTGTGCACCATCACCACGATGGTCTCGCTGATCACGACCGAGGCGGTGCTGTCGTCGCTGAACTGCTCGTTGATCGAGTAGCCGAGCTCCGTGAAGAACTTCTTCGAGGCGTCGAGGTCGCTGACGCACAGGTTCACGAAGATCATCTGCTGGTACATGCGAGGTCTCTCCCATCGGGTGTGTGTCGTTACGCGGGGATAGACCGGGGGCCCGAGCGGAACTCATCGCCGTACGGAGTTTTTTTCGTACGAGTTTTCAGCGGGCTGGAGGGGCGGGCTTCAGCGGGCCAGCGGCAGCGCCGCCAGTTCGGCGACGGTCAGGGTGAGCGGGCCGAACAGGGCGAGCAGCGCGCCCGCGCGGAGGGCGGCGGCGCCGCGCAGCATCGTCGCGGGGGCGCCGAGGCGCAGCAGCGCGGCGGTGGTGTCGGCGCGAGCCTGCCGGGCCTCGACGGCGGCCATGAGGGCCGTGGCCACGGTGCAGCCGGTCACCAGCAGCACGCCGAGCGTGGTGAGCGGACCGAGCGACAGTCCGTCCGGGGCGTGCAGCAGCGCCATGGCGTACGCCGCCGCGAGCACCGCGCAGACCACGCCCAGGGGGCGGCCGATCCGGGTGGCCTCCGCCATGAGGATCCGGCCGGCCAGGAGCCGGAGGGCCCCGGGGCGGGCCGACTGGAGCAGCCGCCCGCACAGATGGGTCAGGCCCGGACCGGCCAGGGCCATGCCGACGGCGGCCAGCGCCCAGCCCGCCAGGACGCCGGGGGAGGCGCCGGAGAAGGTGAGGTCGGGGGGCGTTGGGGCGGTACGGCTCGTGTACGTCTCCACGGCGAGACCCGCGGCCAGGACGGTGATGCCCCAGGGGAGACCGGAGGGGGCGGCGGTGAGGGCGTTGCCGAGCAGGACGGTGTCCGGCAGGGCCTCGGCGGAAGCGGCGGGATCGTCGGCGCCGTCCGGTGCCGCGGCGTGCCGGGCCGGATGCCCGGCGGCGTTCCCTGCCACGTGCACGGTGCTGCCGTCGGCCGCGTGTGCGGCGGTGCCGGCCGGGATCACGGTGCTCACGGAGCCATGTGCCACCGTCTGGGACCCGGACGGCTCGGGCGGGTCCTCGACCGCGCTCACCGTGCTCCCGGCGCCCCGGGTGGTCGAGCCCGTGGCAGCCGCCGGGACGGACGCGCCCGTCCGCGCCGCAGGCGGCCCGCCGTGCTGCGCGTTCTGCCCGGCCGACGTGGCGGGTTCGGTGGCAGGACCGTCCGTGGGCCGGATGATCTGCCGGCCGAAACGGCCGTACGCCCCGAAGGTCTCGCGTGTGCTCGTGCGCCGGTACGCGCCGAAACGGCCGTACGTCCCGGCCGGCCGGGACGGTGCCGGGCTCGCCTCCCTCGGCCGCAGCGCCAGCGCCACCGCCACCGTCGCGGCTCCGGGCACGATCGCGAGCAGCGTCAGGGCTCCCGGCAGCGGCAGCGTCTGGTCCGCCGCGAGGGACTCGGCGGCCGCGCCGTCGAACGGCATGCCCGTCAGGTCGCCGCGCAGGTGCAGGAAGAACAGCAGGGCCAGCATCGAGCCCAGCGTGCAGGACAGGGCTGTCGTCGTCACCGAGACGGCCATCAGGCGCAGCGGGCCGAGGCCGATCGCGGAGAGGCCGGGCGGGGCTTCGTGCCGGGGTCGGTGCGGGCCACCGCGATCGCGAAGTACACCGTGGCGGCCAGGGGCGCCGTGCACCAGGCGAGCCTCAGCAGGGCGGCGCCGGTGGAGCCGGGGTGGCCCAGCGCGTAGCCGAGGGCGCACAGCAACAGGAAACCCGTCCCCGCCGAGGCCGCCGCGACCAGGAGGCGGCGCAGCTGGACGGCGGGGTGGGCGGCGCGGGTCAGACGGAGAGCGAGCACGCGGCCCGGCCTTCCGCCTCGGTGGGTCCGGCGACCGGCGGCAGGTGCACCGTCTGCACGCACCGCCCGTCGAGCAGGGAGAGCGTGCGGTCGGCGAGCGCGGCGGTCTCCGCGTCGTGTGTGGCCAGGACGACCGTGATGCCGTGGGAGCGGGCCGCCGTGGTGAGGGTGCGCAGCACATGGGCGCGGTCGGCGCGGTGCAGGGGCGCCGTGGGCTCGTCGGCGAACAGGACCGACGGCGCGGGGGCGAGGGCACGGGCGATGCACACCCGCTGGCGCGCGGCCTGCACCAGCTGGTGCGGGCGTTTGCGGGCGCTCTCGCCGATGTCCAGGCGCTCCAGCCACTCCAGGGCCGCCTTCTTGGCGCGGCGCCTGCTGGTGCCGCGCAGCATCAGCGGCAGGGCGGTGTTCTCCCAGGCGTTGAGCTCCGGGACCAGCGAGGGAGCCGGGTCGATCCAGCCGAAGCGGTCGCGGCGCAGCCGCTCGCGGGTGAGGGGGCCCATGGTGTGCACGGGCACGCTGTTGAACCAGACCTCGCCGCGCCGGACGGGCACCAGGCCGGACAGGCACCGCAGCAGGGTGGTCTTGCCGCTGCCGCGCGGGCCGCTGACGGCGAGGATCTCGCCCTCCCGGACGCCGAGCGAGACACCGCTGAGCGCGGGGGAGCCGTCGTCGTGCTGGAAGTGCAGGGCACGTGCCCAGAGCACGTCGTTGTCCGGCGGGGCCTCCATGGGCGTACACCTCGGTTCAGATCCGTAGTTCCCTTGCCAATCCCCCGTGCGGGGGAACGAAGGCAGGGCCGATCAGTCACTGGCACGCTAGGCAGAAGGCGGCGGGACGCCGGACAGCACGCGGCCCCGGGCCGCCGTTTCTCACTCGAACGGGCGGCACCGGGGCCGGTGTTGATCATCCATGCAGACGATCGGAGCGACGCGGGGTCACAGCTTCGTCCACGCCTCCGACAGCGTGGCGCGCAGGATCTGCTCGATCTCGTCGAACGTCGACTGGTCGGAGATCAGCGGCGGGGCGAGCTGGACGACCGGGTCGCCGCGGTCGTCGGCGCGGCAGTACAGGCCGTTCTCGTACAGCTTCTTGGAGAGGAAGCCGTACAGGACCCGCTCGGTCTCGTCCGCGTCGAAGGACTCCCTGGTGTCCTTGTCCTTGACCAGCTCGATGCCGTAGAAGAAGCCGTTGCCGCGGACGTCGCCGACGATCGGCAGGTCGTGGAGCTTCTCCAGGGTGGCGCGGAAGTTGCCCTCGTTGTCGAGGACGTGCTGGTTGAGGTTCTCGCGCTCGAACAGGTCGAGGTTGGCCAGGCCCACGGCCGCGGAGACCGGGTGGCCGCCGAAGGTGTAGCCGTGCAGGAAGGTGTTGTCGCCCTTGTAGAACGGCTCGGCCAGGCGGTCGGAGATGATGCACGCGCCTATGGGGGAGTAGCCGGAGGTCATGCCCTTGGCGCAGGTGATCATGTCCGGGACGTAGTCGAACTTGTCGCAGGCGAACATCGTGCCCAGGCGGCCGAAGGCGCAGATGACCTCGTCGGAGACGAGCAGCACGTCGTACTGGTCGCAGATCTCGCGGACGCGCTGGAAGTAGCCGGGCGGGGGCGGGAAGCAGCCGCCCGCGTTCTGCACCGGTTCCAGGAAGACCGCGGCGACCGTGTCCGGGCCCTCGAAGAGGATCTGCTGCTCGATCTGGTCGGCGGCCCAGCGGCCGAAGGCCTCGGGGTCGTCGCCGTGGATCGGCGCCCGGTAGATGTTCGTGTTCGGGACCTTGTGGGCGCCCGGCACGAGGGGCTCGAAGGGCGCCTTCAGAGCGGGCAGTCCGGTGATGGACAGGGCGCCCTGCGGGGTGCCGTGGTAGGCGACCGCGCGGGAGATGACCTTGTGCTTGGTGGGCTTGCCGACCAGCTTGAAGTACTGCTTGGCGAGCTTCCAGGCGGTCTCGACCGCCTCACCGCCGCCGGTGGTGAAGAAGACCTTGTTCAGGTCGCCCGGTGCGTGGTGCGCGAGGCGCTCGGCCAGCTCGACGGCCTTGGGGTGGGCGTAGGACCACACCGGGAAGAACGCCAGCTCCTGCGCCTGCTTGAAGGCGGTCTCGGCGAGTTCGACGCGGCCGTGCCCGGCCTGCACCACGAACAGGCCGGCGAGACCGTCGAGGTAGCGCTTGCCCTGGTCGTCGTAGATGTACGTGCCCTCGCCCCGGACGATGGTGGGGACGGGGGCCTTCTCGTACGACGACATGCGCGTGAAGTGCATCCACAGGTGGTCGTACGCGGTCTGGGAGAGGTCCTTGCTCACGGCTATCGGGTCCTCACGGTTATCGGGTTCCCCACATGTAGGTCTGCTTCTTGAGCTTGAGGTAGACGAAGCTCTCGGTGGAGCGCACTCCGGGGACGGCCCGGATGCGTTTGTTGATGACGTCCAGGAGGTGGTCGTCGTCCTCGCAGACGATCTCCACCATCAGGTCGAAGGAGCCTGCGGTCATCACCACGTACTCGCATTCGGACATGGCCGTCAGCGCGTCCGCCACCGACTCCACGTCGCCCTCGACGTTGACGCCGACCATGGCCTGTCTGCGGAAGCCCACGGTGAGCGGGTCCGTGACGGCGACGATCTGCATCACGCCCTGGTCGAGCAGCTTCTGCACGCGCTGGCGCACGGCCGCCTCGGAGAGGCCCACGGCCTTGCCGATGGCGGCGTACGGCCGGCGGCCGTCCTCCTGGAGCTGCTCGATGATGGCGAGGGAGACGGCGTCCAGCTGGGGACCGCCGTTCCTGGACTCGCGGGAGTCCCTCTGGTCTGCGCTTCGACTGGCCACCGGCTCACTGTGCACGAGGTCTCGACACTTCCGCAAGGTCTGATCGATGAAATCCGTTGTTTGTGTAGCTCACATCTGCGGATTCCGCACGATCGAAGGGAGTGGGGGTGTTGAAAACGTGGACCGGCCGACTAGGGTGGGTGTCTCAAGTACTGGACATCCGAACTGGAGGGCCGGCAGTGAGCACCGAGCTGCGTCGTCTGCGCAACTACATCGGCGGTGAGTTCCGGGACGCCGCCGACGGACGGACCACCCAGGTGGTCAATCCCGTGACGGGCGAGGCGTACGCGACCGCTCCGCTGTCCGGGCAGGCGGACGTGGACGCCGCGATGGCGGCGGCCGCCGAGGCCTTCCCCGGCTGGCGCGACACCACGCCCGCCGAGCGCCAGAAGGCCCTGCTGAAGATCGCGGACGCCTTCGAGGAGCGCGCCGAGGAGCTGATCGCGGCCGAGGTGGAGAACACGGGCAAGCCCATCGGGCTGACCCGCTCCGAGGAGATCCCGCCGATGGTCGACCAGATCCGCTTCTTCGCGGGTGCGGCGCGGATGCTCGAGGGCCGCTCGGCCGGCGAGTACATGGAGGGCCTGACCTCCATCGTGCGCCGCGAGCCGGTCGGGGTCTGCGCGCAGGTCGCGCCGTGGAACTACCCGATGATGATGGCCGTGTGGAAGTTCGCCCCGGCGATCGCGGCGGGCAACACGGTCGTGCTGAAGCCGTCCGACACCACCCCGGCGTCCACGGTGCTGATGGCGGAGATCCTCGGCGGGATCCTGCCGAAGGGCGTCTTCAACGTCATCTGCGGCGACCGCGAGACCGGCCGCATGATGGTCGAGCACGAGATCCCGGCGATGGCCTCCATCACCGGCTCGGTGCGTGCCGGTATGCAGGTCGCCGAGTCCGCCTCCAAGGACGTCAAGCGCGTCCACCTGGAGCTGGGCGGCAAGGCGCCGGTCGTGGTCTTCGAGGACACCGACATCGCCAAGGCCGTCGAGGACATCTCGGTCGCGGGCTACTTCAACGCCGGCCAGGACTGCACGGCCGCCACGCGCGTCCTCGTCCACGAGTCCATCCACGACGAGTTCGTCTCCGCACTGTCGAAGGCCGCGTCCGAGACGAAGACCGGGCAGCCGGACGACGAGGACGTGCTGTTCGGCCCGCTCAACAACCCCAACCAGCTCAAGCAGGTCGAGGGCTTCATCGACCGGCTGCCCGCGCACGCGCGCGTGGAGACCGGCGGCAAGCGGGTCGGCGACAAGGGCTACTTCTACGCGCCGACCGTCGTCTCGGGCCTCAAGCAGGACGACGAGATCATCCAGAAGGAGGTCTTCGGCCCGGTCATCACCGTCCAGTCCTTCCGCGACGAGGACCAGGCGGTGCAGTGGGCCAACGGCGTCGAGTACGCCCTCGCCTCCTCCGTGTGGACCAAGGACCACGGCCGCGCCATGCGGATGTCCAAGAAGCTCGACTTCGGCTGCGTCTGGATCAACACGCACATCCCGCTGGTCGCCGAGATGCCGCACGGCGGCTTCAAGAAGTCCGGCTACGGCAAGGACTTGTCGGCGTACGGCTTCGACGACTACACGCGGATCAAGCACGTGATGACGTCGCTGGACGCGTAGCCACTCCGTTCGGTTGTGACGCCCCGGGCGCTGATGCCGCCGGGGCCGTTCGTCTGCCCGCGGAATCTGTTTTTGAACATGTTCAACATGGGCGTAGAGTGCCGCCATGAGCGACAGAGCCGCCCTGCTGAAGGGCATCCGTGCGTGGCTGGTCTTCTTCGTCGTGTGCCTGGTGCTCAGCGGCGCCACGGCCTTCCCCCTGGTGCACGAACTGCGCTGGACCGAGGACCTGCTGCGCGCGCTGTCCGTGGGCGAGTACCTGCCCGGGCTGACGGACTGGATCGAGCGGGTCCGGGCCGGCCTCGACGAGGCCGACGCCGAGTACCCCTTCCTGCTCTACGGCACGGACTGGCTGGCCTTCGCGCACCTGGTGATCGCGGTCGCCTTCTACGGGCCCTACCGCGACCCGGTCCGCAACATCTGGGTCGTCGAGTTCGGGATGATCGCCTGCGCGGGGATCATCCCGCTCGCCCTCGTCTGCGGGCCGATCCGGCAGATCCCCTTCTGGTGGTCGGTGATCGACATGGCCTTCGGAGTACTCGGGGTGATCCCGCTGTATGTCGTACGGCAGCGGATCAAGCGGCTGGAGGCGCTGAGCGCCCCGGCGGCCGCCACCCCGGCGCTCGGCGGCTGAGAAAAACTGTTATCCCGAGAACCTTCACGCCGTCTCCCCGCATGTGATCCCCCACATAGCCAAGACCCCCGTCCTGCCTGAGAGGGTGCGTGCGGAAAAGTACTGATCTCAGCCGGCGAGAGGCCACCGTGGACAGTCATCACTGGCGCGCCGTCATCACGGCGGCGCAGTCCGGCGACCGGCAGGCGCTGGACGAGCTGGTCGCGGGCTGGCTGCCGCTGGTCTACAACATCGTGGGCCGGGCCCTGAACGGCCACGCGGACGTCGACGACGTCGTCCAGGAGACCATGCTGCGCGCGGTCGACAACCTCGGTTCGCTGCGCGACCCGGACAGCTTCCGGTCCTGGCTGGTGGCGATCGCCATGCGCCAGATACGCGACCGCGCCCGGCGCCGCACCCCGGAGCGGCTGGAGGAGGCGGCGGCCTCCGACTTCGCCGAACTGACCGTGCTGCGGCTGCAGTTGGAGGGGCAGCGGCGTGAGGTCGCCGAGGCCGTGCGCTGGCTCGACGACGAGGACCGGCAACTGCTGTCGCTGTGGTGGCTGGAGGTCGCGGGCGAACTGACCCGGCGCGAACTGGCCGCCGCCGTGGGCATCACCCGGCAGCACGCCGCCGTGCGCGTGCAGCGGATGAAGGAGCGCCTGGAGACCTCGCGCGGCATCGTCCGCGCCCTGGACGGCGCCTGCCCGGACCTGCGCGAGCTGACCGGACGCTGGGACGGCCGGCCCGACTCGGTGTGGCGCAAGCGGCTGGCCCGGCACATCCGCGGCTGCGGCTACTGCGGCGACCCGCGCGAGACGGTCGTACCGGCCGAACGCCTCCTGGTCGGCATCGCGCTCGTCCCGCTGCCCGTCGGGTTCACCCTGTCGCTCGCCTTCGGCGGCAAGACGGCCGTGGCCGCCGGCTCCGCCGGGTGGTCCGCCAAGCTGCTGGGCGCGCTCACCAAGCCGGCCGTCGCGATGACCGCCGGCGCGACGATCGTCGCGGGCGGCGCGTACGTCGTCACCCAGCCGCCTCACGCCCCGCCTCCCCGGGCCGCGGTCACCCCCACGGCGACGGCCACGTCCGAACCGCCGCCCTCCGCCACGCCCACACCCAGCCCCACCCCCACGCCCTCACCGTCGGCGAAGAGGAAGGCCGACCTGTACGGCACGGTCGTCGACGCCGTCGACCGCGCCCCCGACCCGGACGCCCGGCCCGCCGCCCTGCCCCGCCGCCCCGAGTCCGGCGTCACCAGCACCGGCGGCCCGAAGGCCGTCATGCAGCACCGTGGCGACAGCGTGACGCTGAGCGGCCGGGGCTATGTCCTGGTCCGCTGGCAGATCTCGCCGCACGCCCGGCCCGGCGGGGTGGTCATGCCGACCTGGACCGGCCTGAAGGGCAAGCTGTTCCACGTGGCCTCCGGCGGCTCGCGCCGCATGGACGACCCGCTGCCCGGTGCCCCGAACGGCTACGTCACCGGTATGGGCGGCCCGGACATCGGATACGCCGTGCTGCCGCCCGGCACCCAGCAGATGTGGCAGAACGAGTACTTCTACGTCGACGGCACCGTCACCCTCACCCAGAACGAACGCGGCTGCGACTACGGCATCGCCGTCTTCCCCTCCGACTGGGCGGCCGTGGACAAGGACGTCAACACGGGCCCCGCCCAGGGCGCCATCCGCTACGGCCTCGTCCGCGACACCGGCACGGACAGCGCGCCGGTGCCGCAGTACGTCACGCGGGCGACCCCGGCCGATCCGGCGACGGTCCCGCAGCGCTCGCGCGTGTAGCGCACAGCACGTCGATGCGGTTGGTCGTGATCGAGTCCACCCCCGCGTGCAGCAGCCGTCGCATGGAGCGGCGCGTGTCGGGGGTCCAGACGGACAGCAGGTAGCCGTCCCGGTGGACCCGCTCGGCGAGGGGCCGGTCCACCAGGCCGAAACGGTAGTTGAGCCAGCGCGGGCGGATCGCCTCCAGCAGGACGGGCCGGGGCGGGGCCAGCGTCGTCCACGTGAGGGCGATCTCCGCGGCCGGGTCCGCCGCGCGCACGGCGAGCATGGCTTCGGCGCCCGCGCAGTAGTAGACGCGATCCGCCGCCCCGGCCTCCCGTACGGCGTCCATCACCCGCCGCACCGCCCGTACGTCGGGCGAGCCGGGCAGGTCGATCATCACCCGGTGGCCGTCGGTCGCGGCCAGCGCCTCGGTCAGGGCAGGGACCCCGCCGCCGGTCAGTCCGCGCACCTCTTCCCAGGACAGCGCGAGCACCGGCCGCTCCTGCTCCCAGAGGCGCTTCAGCGTGTCGTCGTGCAGCAGCACCGGCACGCCGTCCCGGGTGAGCCGTACGTCGATCTCCACCGCGTCCGCGCCCCGGTCGAGCGCGGAACGCAGCGAGGCGACGGTGTTCTCGCGGTGGCGGTAGGGGTCGCCCCGGTGGGCCACGGCGGTCACGCGGCGCCCGGGGTGGCCGGGGTGCCCGGGGTGTCCCGGTTGCTCGGGGTGCTCGGGGGAGGACGTCACCGGTCGAGCCAACCCGCGGTGTACGTGTCGATCTCCTCCTTGATCCGGGCCTTGCCCGCCGCGTCCAGGAAGGACGCCTCCACGGCGTTCTTCGCCAGGTCGGCCAGGCCCCGCTCGTCGAGGTCGAGCAGCCGGGCGGCGACCGCGTACTCGTTGTCGAGGTCGGTGCCGAACATCGGCGGGTCGTCGGAGTTGATCGTGACGACGACCCCGGCCGCGGCGAACTCCTTGATCGGGTGCTCGTCGAGGGTGCGGACCGCGCGCGTGGCGATGTTGGAGGTCGGGCACACCTCCAGCGGGATCCCGTGCTCGGCGAGGTGCGCGAGGAGCTTCGGGTCCTGCGCGGAGCTGGTGCCGTGCCCGATGCGCTCGGCCCGCAGATGTGTGAGGGCGTCCCACACCGTCTCCGGACCCGTGGTCTCACCGGCGTGCGGTACGGAGTGCAGCCCGGCGGCGATCGCCCGGTCGAAGTACGGCTTGAACTGCGGCCGTGGCACGCCGACTTCGGGCCCGCCCAGACCGAAGGAGACCAGACCCTCTGGGCGGAGCCGGTCGTCGGTGGCGAGCCGGGTCGTCTCCTCGGCGGCTTCGAGCCCCGCCTCGCCGGGGATGTCGAAGCACCAGCGCAGCACGGTCCCGAAATCGGCCTCGGCGGCCTTGCGGGCGTCCTCGATCGCGTCCATGAAGGCGCGCTCGTCGATGCCGCGGCGGGTGGAGGAGAACGGGGTGATGGTCAGCTCGGCGTACCGCACCTGCTGCCGGGCCAGGTCACGCGCCACCTCGAAGGTCAGCAGCCGGACGTCCTCCGGCGTGCGGATCAGGTCGACGACCGACAGGTACACCTCGATGAAGTGGGCGAAGTCGGTGAAGGAGAAGTAGTCGACCAGGGCGGCGGGATCGGTCGGGACCTTCGAGTCGGGGTGGCGGGCGGCCAGCTCGGACACGATCCGGGGGGAGGCGGAGCCCACGTGGTGCACATGCAGTTCGGCCTTGGGCAGTCCGGCGACGAAGGCCGTGAGATCGCGTGGGGCACGAGGGTCGACGAGATGCTCGGTCAAGGGTTCCTCCCCGGAACGGCGCCCCTGCCGGCGCATGGCGGGCGGGCGCGGGTGATCGGCTGATCGATGACTCGGAGTCATCGTATGCCGTGGGGGAGCGCCCCCTTTTGGGGGCGCGGGCTGTATCGATGTGCGGCTCCGCCGCGTGGGCGCGACCAGCCCCCACGCACCCGCACTGTGGCCCGCACCGAACGGCCCCGTAGCATGGCGGCACGATCGACCCAGGGGGGATGCACCATGACGGACGCGACGCAACCAGACGGAGGCGGCGGCCACGACCCGTGGGCGCCCCCGGAGAACAAGACCTCGCTCGACAAGAATCAGACGCCACAGTCGCCGTCCGGGTCGCCGTCCGTGCACGACCAGGCCACGGTCACCTCGATGCCCAGCGCGGGTTTCACCCCACCCGCCGGCACGCCCCAGTACGACACGTCCAACTCCGGCGCTGTCCCGCCCCCACCCGTCGCCCCCGGCGGGTACGGCTACCCCGGCTACCCACAGGGAGGCGGCTACCCCCAGGGAGGCTACGGCTGGCCGGGCATGCCCATGGCCCCCCAGAACGGCATGGGTATCGCCGCGATGGTGCTGGGCATCATCTCCTGCACGCTCTTCTGCCTGTACGGCGTGGTCTCCCTGGTCACCGGCATCCTCGCCGTCGTCTTCGGCATCAAGGGCCGCAAGCGCGCCGAGGCCGGCGTGGCCACCAACCACGGTCAGGCGCAGGCGGGTCTGATCATGGGCATCATCGGGATCATCCTCGGCATCACCGTGATCGTCCTGATAGCCGTCGGCATCACGGCCGCGATCAACAGCGACGACTACGACGACGATCCGTACTACGGCGCCCAGGGGCCCGTGGCCACCGCCGCGTCCCACCGCTGAAACAGCCGTACTGCGTGGCCGATTTGGCCACTACGATTCCCTGGTCTGACAACGGAGGGGAGATCGTCCATGTCCAACACCAACCCCACGCCCGGTGGGTTCGGTCCGCCGTCCCAGCCCCCGCAGCAGCCGGCCCCCGGCTACGGCTACCCGCAGCAGGGCGGCCCCGGCTACGGCTACCGCAGCAGGGCGGCCCCGGCTACGGCTACCCCCACGGGCAGCCCCGGTTACCCGGCCGCGCCGCCCGCGGGCTACCCCCAGGCGCCCGGGTACGCGATGCCCGCGCAGCCGAGCAACGGCATGGGAACCACGGGTCTGGTGCTGGGCATCATCGGCGTGGTGTGCAGCGTGACCTTCATTCTGTGGTTCTTCGGCGTGATCCTGGGCATCCTGGCGATCATCTTCGGCGCCATCGGCCGGGGCAAGGCCACGCGTGGTGAGGCCACCAACAAGGGGGCGGCGACCGCCGGTCTGGTCTGCGGCATCATCGCCACCGTGATCCTTCCGCTGCTGGGCTTCCTGCTCTTCGCCAGCATCATGGGCGGGCTCGGCGCGGCTGCCTGAAGCCGCTGCTCCACCGGGGGGCCGGTCCTGTGGGCCGGCCCCCGACTCATGCCCCGCGCAGCTGATCCCGCGCCTTCATCAGCGCAAAGCCCAGCAGGTTCGGCCCACGCCACCGCTCCGGATCCGCCGCCGCCTCGTCGTCCGCTGCCAGCCCGATGCCCCACACCCGGTCCACGGGACTCGCCTCGACCAGCACACGATCACCCGTGCCCAGCAGAAACGCCCGCAGCTCGGGATGCGCGCCGAACTTGTGGACACTGCCCTCCACGACGATCCGGAACCGCTCCCGCTCCCATATCGCCTCGTCGAACCCGCGCACGAGCCGCCCGGCCTTCTTCGCCTCGGCGGGATGCGCGGCCGACAGCACGGCCCGCTCCGCCGCCGCGTCCTCGAAGAGCCGGGCCTTGCCCGCCATCATCCAGTGCTCGGCCGTCGCGTACTCCACGCCGTCCACCGTGAACGGCGCCGGCCACCACTGGCTCAGACAGCTCGCCCCGATCCGGCCGTCCGGCCGCGGCCGGTGCCCCCAGAAATGCAGATACTTGATCCTGGCCCCCGCGCGGACCGCCCCGATCAGGGCGTCCCGGGAATGGACCACCCCCGTGATCTTCTCCATGCACCCGAGTCTGGCACGCACCACTGACACACCGTCCTGTCCAGGCACGGCGGACTCGACACCTGGTCGACAGATTCCGTCGCGTAACCAAAAATCAACAACGGAATCCCTTGTTGGCGTGTCATCCCTCTGTCAGGATCGGCACTCAAATCGAGCCTGAGCCACGCCGGCCCCCTCACGGGGACACGGAGGAGAGCGACATGCACAACCCGGGCAACGCCACCCCGGACCGATTCCCGGCCGAGGAGCGCTTCGCGGAGGGCGCGCAGTACATCGCCGGGCGCCTGAGCAGGGGCACCTCCGGCCGTACGCACGCGGTCGTCGACCCGGCGTCGGGCGAGGAGGTGCTCCGTTACGAACTGGCGGGCACGGCCGACGTCGACCGGGCCGTCGCTGCCGCCCGCGCCGCCTTCCCGGCCTGGGCGGCGGCCACGCCCGGCGAGCGTTCCGACGCCCTGCACCGGTTCGCCGCGGTCCTGGCCGACCGCGCCGAGGACTTCGCCCGTGCCGAGTCGCTCCAGTGCGGCAAGCCGCTGAAGCTGAGCCGGGAGTTCGACGTCCCGGGGACGATCGACAACACCGCCTTCTTCGCCGGTGCCGCACGGCTGCTCCAGGGCCAGTCCGCCGGTGAGTACTCCGGGGACCACACGTCGTACATCCGGCGCGAGCCCATCGGCGTCGTCGGCTCGATCGCGCCCTGGAACTACCCCCTCCAGATGGCCGCCTGGAAGGTCCTTCCGGCGATCGCGGCGGGCAACACCATCGTCCTCAAGCCCGCCGAGCTCACCCCGCTGACCTCGCTGCTCTTCGCCCAGGCGGCGACGGACGCAGGCATCCCGGACGGCGTGCTCAACATCGTCACCGGCACCGGCCGGGAGGCCGGTGAGCACCTCGTCGGCCACCCCGACGTGGCCATGACCTCCTTCACCGGCTCCACCGCCGTCGGCAAGCGCGTCGCGGAGATCGCCACCGCCACCGTCAAGCGCCTCCACCTGGAGCTCGGCGGCAAGGCGCCCTTCGTGGTCTTCGACGACGCCGACCCGGAGGCCGCCGCCCACGGCGCGGTCGCCGGCGCGCTCATCAACACCGGGCAGGACTGCACGGCCGCCACGCGCGCGTACGTGCAGCGACCGCTCTACGACGCCTTCGTGGAGCGGACGGCGGCGCTCATGGAGACCGTCCGGCTCGGCGACCCCTTCGCCGCCGGTACCGACCTCGGCCCGCTGATCTCGCACGCGCAGCGCGACCGGGTCGCCGGTTTCGTCGACCGGGCGCGTGCCTACGCGCGCGTGGTGACCGGCGGAGAAGCGCCGGAGGGTGAGCTGGCCAAGGGCGCCTACTACCGGCCCACCCTCATCGCCGACGCCGCCCAGGACAGCGAGGTCGTCCAGTCGGAGATCTTCGGACCCGTGCTGGTCGTGCTGCCGTTCGACACGGACGACGAGGGCATCGCGCTCGCCAACGACACGCCGTACGGGCTCGCCGCCTCCGCGTGGAGCCGGGACGTGTACCGGGCGAACCGGGCCACGCGCGAGATCAAGGCGGGCTGTGTGTGGGTCAACGACCACATCCCGATCATCAGCGAGATGCCGCACGGCGGCTACAAGTCCTCCGGCTTCGGCAAGGACATGTCCGCGTACTCGTTCGAGGAATACACCCAGATCAAGCACGTCATGTTCGACAACACCGCGGTGGCCGCGAAGGACTGGCACCGCACCGTCTTCGGGGACCGATAGTCGTCTGCAGGCCGCCTGACCAACGGCCGTCCACCCTCCGAAAGGGCACCACGCGCATGGAGCAGTACGAGCCCGACCGCCTGTCCCCGGCCCAAGTGGCCGCCATGCGGCGCAGTTTCAGGAACGGCAGGGCCGCCCTCACCCGGCGGTCGCTGCTGCGCGCCTCCGCGGGCGGGGCGCTGGCGGCCGGCGGAATCGGGACGCTGGGCGCCTGCGGCATCCCGGCGGCGGGCCAGTCGCAGGGCGGCGTCCCGGCGCAGGACCACTCGGCCAAGGAGAAGACCGTGAACTTCTCCAACTGGACCGAGTACATGGACGTCGACGACAGCGGCAAGCACCATCCGACGCTGGAGCAGTTCACGAAACGCACCGGCGTCAAGGTCAAGTACACCGAGGACATCAACGACAACAACGAGTTCTTCGGCAAGATCAAGCCGCAGCTCGCCGCGGGCCAGGACACCGGCCGGGACCTGATCGTCCTCACCGACTGGCTGGCCGGTCGCCTCATCCGTCTGGGCTGGGTGCAGAAACTCGACCCGAGCAACCTGCCGCACGCCTACGCCAACCTGTCGGCCCAGTTCCGCAGCCCCGACTGGGACCCGGGCCGCGCCTACTCCTACGTCTGGCAGGGCATCTCGACCGTCATCGCGTACAACAAGAAGGCCCTCGACGGCGTCGAGGTGAAGTCGATATCGGACCTGCTCGACAACCCCAGGCTCAAGGGGCGGGTCGGCTTTCTGTCGGAGATGCGCGACAGCGTCGGCATGACGCTGCTCGACATGGGCAAGGACCCGGCGGACTTCACCGCCGACGACTACGACGCGGCGATCGCCCGGCTCCAGAAGGCCGTCGACAAGGGCCAGATCCGCCGCTTCACGGGCAACGACTACACCTCGGACCTGACCAGCGGCGACTTCGCGGCCTGTGTCGCCTGGGCCGGTGACGTCGTCCAGCTCAAGGCGGACAGCCCCGACATCGACTTCCTCATCCCGGACAGCGGCTACATGACGTCGACCGACAACCTGCTGATCCCCAACAAGGCCCGGCACAAGACGAACGCCGAGCGGCTCATCGACTTCTACTACGAGCCGAAGCCGGCCGCCGAACTCGCCGCGTACATCAACTACGTGTGCCCCGTCGACGGCGTGAAGGCCGAACTGGCGAAGATCGACGAGGACGCGGCGAACAACCCGCTGATCATCCCCGACAAGGCCATGGCCGCCAAGTCGCACGCCTTCCGCTCGCTGAGCTCGAAGGAAGAGACCGAGTTCGAAGAGAAGTTCGCGAAGCTGACGGGGGCGTGACCATCATGACGAACCAGACAGACCCCACCGGCGACGTCCGCCTGACGGGCATTTCCAAGACCTACGGCGCCTTCACCGCCGTCCACCCGCTCGACCTGACCGTGCCGCAGGGCTCCTTCTTCGCCCTGCTCGGCGCCTCCGGCTGCGGCAAGACCACCACCCTGCGCATGATCGCCGGCCTGGAGGAACCTTCCGCCGGGACCGTGTCGCTGGGCGGCCAGGACGTGACCGCCCTCCCGCCGTACAAGCGGCCCGTGAACACGGTCTTCCAGTCGTACGCCCTCTTCCCGCACCTCGACATCTTCGAGAACGTCGCTTTCGGCCTGCGCCGGCGCGGCCTGAAGTCGGTGAAGAAGCAGGTCGGGGAGATGCTCGACCTCGTCCAGCTCGGCGAGCAGGCCCGCAAGAAGCCGCACCAGCTCTCCGGCGGCCAGCAGCAGCGCGTCGCCGTGGCCCGCGCGCTGATCAACCACCCCAAGGTGCTCCTCCTCGACGAGCCGCTCGGCGCCCTCGACCTGAAGCTGCGCCGCCAGATGCAGCTGGAGCTCAAGCGCATCCAGACCGAGGTCGGCATCACCTTCATCCACGTCACGCACGACCAGGAGGAGGCCATGACCATGGCCGACACGGTCGCCGTGATGAACGCGGGCCGCGTCGAGCAGCTCGGCTCGCCGGCCGACCTCTACGAGAACCCGCGCACCACCTTCGTCGCCAACTTCCTCGGCACCTCCAACTTCATCGAGGCCGAGGTCGACTCCAGGAGCGGCGAGGAGATCGTGCTGAAGGCGGGCGGCGGCAAGCTCGTCCTGCCCGAGGCGCGGTGTTCCGCCCCTGCGGCCACCGGCGGCAAGGTGCTGGTCGGCGTCCGCCCGGAGAAGATCTCCCTCACCCACGCGGACGACGCCGGCGAGATACCCGACGGCCGCAACCGCATCACCGGCCGGATCGCCGACTCCAGCTTCATCGGCGTCTCGACGCAGTACGTCGTCGACAGCCCGGTCTGCCCGGACTTCGAGGTCTACGCCCAGAACATCGACCGCGACCCGCGGCTCGTGCCCGGCGCCGAGGTCGTCCTGCACTGGAACCCGGCGCACACCTTCGGCCTGGACGCCGCCCAGGACGCCGACGCCGGAGTGGAAGAGGCGGCCTGATGTCGACACTCACCGAGGCGCCACCCCCGCTCGCGCCGGAAGCGCCCGAGCCGAAGCCCCCGAAGCGCAGGGGCCGCTGGACGCCGTACTGGCTGCTGCTCCCCGGCATCCTCTGGCTGCTGGTCTTCTTCGCACTGCCGATGATCTACCAGGCCTCCACGTCCGTGCAGACGGGCTCCCTGGAGGAGGGCTACAAGGTCACCTGGCACTTCGCCACGTACTGGGACGCGCTGTCCGCGTACTGGCCGCAGTTCGTCCGTTCCGTGCTCTACGCGGGCACCGCGACGATCCTGTGCCTGCTGCTCGGCTACCCGCTCGCGTATCTGATCGCCTTCCGCGCGGGCCGCTGGCGGAACCTGATCATGATCCTGGTGATCGCGCCCTTCTTCACCAGTTTCCTGATCCGCACGCTGGCCTGGAAGACGATCCTCGCGGACGGCGGCCCGCTGGTCGGCGCGCTCGACACGCTGCACGTCCTGGACGTCACCAACTGGCTCGGCTGGACCGCAGGCGACCGGGTCCTCGCCACACCGCTCGCGGTGGTCTGCGGACTGACGTACAACTTCCTGCCGTTCATGATCCTGCCGCTCTACACCTCGCTGGAGCGCATCGACGGCCGGCTCCACGAGGCCGCCGGTGATCTGTACGCCCGCCCCTGGACGACCTTCCGCAAGGTCACCTTCCCGCTGTCGATGCCGGGTGTCGTCTCCGGCACGCTGCTCACGTTCATCCCGGCCACCGGCGACTACGTCAACGCCGACCTGCTCGGCTCCACGGACACCCGCATGGTCGGAAACGTCATCCAGACGCAGTTCCTGAGAGTGCTCGACTATCCGACGGCCGCGGCACTCTCCTTCATCCTCATGGCGGCCATTCTCCTCATGGTCACCCTCTACATCCGCAGGTCCGGGACGGAGGATCTGGTCTAAATGCCCTTCGTCAACTGGCTGAAAAGAAATCTCGTCGTCATCGCGGGACTGCTGACGCTCGGCTATCTGCTCCTGCCGAACGTCATCGTCACGGTGTTCTCCTTCAACAAACCGAAGGGGCGCTTCAACTACGAATGGCAGCAGTTCTCCCTGGACGCCTGGAAGGACCCGTGCGGCGTCTCCGATCTGTGCGGCTCACTGTCGGTCAGCCTCCAGATCGCGTTCTGGGCGACGCTCGGCGCCACCCTCCTCGGCACGCTGATCGCCTTCGCCCTGGTCCGTTACCGGTTCCGCGCCCGCGGCGCCGTGAACTCGCTGATCTTCCTGCCGATGGCGATGCCTGAGGTCGTCATGGCCGCCTCGCTGCTCACCCTGTTCCTCAACATGGGCGCTCAGCTGGGCTTCTGGACGATTCTCATCGCGCACATCATGTTCTGCCTGAGTTTCGTGGTCACGGCCGTCAAGGCGCGGGTGATGTCGATGGACCCGAAACTGGAGGAGGCGGCACGGGACCTGTACGCGGGCCCGTTCCAGACCTTCGTCCGGGTCACCCTGCCGATCGCGGCACCCGGAATAGCGGCGGGCGCACTGCTCGCCTTCGCCCTCTCCTTCGACGACTTCATCATCACCAATTTCAACGCCGGCTCGACCGTCACCTTCCCCATGTTCGTCTGGGGTTCGGCGCAGCGCGGAACGCCCGTTCAGATCAATGTCATCGGCACGACCATGTTCGTCGTCGCCGTGCTGCTCGTCCTGGCTTCCATGGTCGTCGGTAATCGGCGCAACAGACACAAGGCCTGACCGTAGGGAGTTGACATCATGGCCCCGAGCGCCATGAACCAGCGAAACACATGGATTCGTTCGCTTTCCGAAGCCCAGCCGCTCCCGTACTGGCTGGACGACCCCGGCCGGCCCCGCCCCGAACCCGCCCTCACCACCTCCGAGACCTGCGATCTGCTGGTCGTCGGCGGCGGCTACAGCGGACTGTGGACGGCGCTGATCGCCAAGGAACGCGACCCGCAGCGGGACGTGGTGCTGGTGGAGGGCCGCGAGGTGGGCTGGGCCGCCTCGGGCCGCAACGGCGGATTCTGCGCCGCCTCCCTCACCCACGGCCTGCCCAACGGCCTCGCTCGCTGGCCCGACGAGATCCACAAGCTCCAGGAGCTGGGCGCCCGCAACCTCGACGCGATCGAGGCGGCGGTCGCCCGGTACTCCCTCGACTGCGACTTCGAACGCACCGGCGAGATCGACGTCGCCACCGAGCCCTACCAGGCGGCGGAACTGCGCGGCTGGCACGAGGAGACGGCCCGCCGGGGTCTCGCCGGGGACGTCGAGTTCCTGGACGCCGAGGCCGTCCGGGAACAGGTGAACTCACCGACCTTCCAGGCGGGCCTGTGGGACCGCCGGGGCGTGGCCATGCTGCATCCCGCGAAGCTCGCCTGGGGCCTGAAGCGGGCCTGCGTCGAGCTGGGCGTCCGCGTCTACGAGCACACCCCCGCCCTCACCCTGAAGCCGTACGGCGCGGGCATGGCCGTACGCACCCCGTACGGCCGGGTCCGCGCCCGCCGGGTCGCCCTCGGCACGAACATCTTCCCGAACCTGGTCCGACGGGTCCGCTCGTACACCGTCCCGGTCTACGACTACGCCCTGATGACCGAGCCGCTCAGCGCCGAGCAGCTGGCCTCGATCGGCTGGAAGAACCGCCAGGGCCTCGGGGACAGCGCCAACCAGTTCCACTATTTCCGCCTGTCCGCCGACAACCGGATCCTCTGGGGCGGCTACGACGCGATCTACCCCTACGGGGGCCGCGTCCGCGCCGAGTACGACGATCGCCCGGAGACCTACGCCAAGCTCGCCGGGCACTTCTTCGCCTGCTTTCCGCAACTGGAGGGCGTCCGCTTCACCCACGCCTGGGGCGGCGCGATCGACACCTGCTCCCGTTTCTCGGCGTTCTTCGGCACCGCGCACCAGCGGAAGGTCGCGTACGCGGCGGGCTACACGGGCCTGGGCGTCGGTGCGACGCGCTTCGGCGCCGAGGTGATGCTGGACCTGCTGTCGGGCGAGCGCACGGAACGCACGGAACTGGAGATGGTCCGCAAGAAGCCCCTGCCCTTCCCACCGGAACCCTTCGCCTGGACGGGCATCGCCCTCACGAAGTGGTCCCTGGCCCGCGCTGACGCCCAGGGCGGCCGCCGCAACCTCTGGCTGCGCACGATGGACCGGCTGGGGCTGGGCTTCGACAGCTGAACCAGCGGGGTGTGAGACGGTTCACTCCAACGAGGGGCCACAACCCGCGTAATGACCGCAAGGAGACCTCCCTCTCCCTCGTGACGCCCTCGGGACGCCCTGCGCGTTCCGTGAGATTCACGAGATGCAGAGATGCGCGAGAGAAGGAGGTCTTCCTGATGACCGGTGCGAAGACGGCGGTCGAGTGGCTCGCATCCGTCGCACCCGATCCCGAGGCCTGCCGCCGGGAGTGGGAGCGCAACCCGCTCGGGGTGGCGCTGCTGCCGGCCGGCAGCGCGTGGGACGTGCTCATCCTGCCCGCCGAGCTCGGCTACGCCACGCTCGACGTGCTCACCCGCGTGCTCGACCAGCCGGGCCCCGTGCTCGTCGACTTCGGCGACGCGCGCATGGGGTTCTTCGTGCCGCCGGGCACCGCGGCCCGCTGGCTCGGCACGGGCATCCGCACGGCCGGCCCCGGCACCTGGATCGTCGTGCCGTACCCGGGCCGTTCCTCACCCGGCGGCGTCCGCTGGCTCGTCCCCCCGGACGGCTCGGGCACCCTGACGGACCCGGCCCTGCTGGAACTGGCGATGCACGAGGCGGCGGCGGGGCAGGCCACGGGCGACGAGGATTAGGGCCTACCGGGCTGCTCCGGTGGTGTCCTCCGTCTGAGGAACAGCCACAGCGACGACAGCAGCACCGCGCACAGACACCAGCTGGCCACCACGTCCAGTGGCCAGTGGTAGCCATGGCGGACCAGGCCGTAGCTCGTGCCCAGTACGAGGACGACGCAGGCGGTGACGAGAGCGTGGCGGGCGCAGGGTGTGCGCAGCCGGGGGAGCAGGAGCAGGGTCGCGCTGCCGTAGGCGATGGCGGCCGTGGCGGTGTGGCCCGAGGGGTAGTAGCCGGTGGCGGGCGGCACGGCCGGGGTGCCCGGGCGGTCCGTGAGTTCCTTGAGCGGGACGATCAGGGCCGGAACCAGCGCCATGGCGAGGGCCGCGGCGATGACGGGCAGCCACCAGCGGTCCGTACCGCGGGTCCGTAGAGCGACGTATCCGAGGGCCACGGCGAGGACCGGGAGCGCGACCTGGAGGTTGCCCAGGTCGGAGAGGGACTCGGAGAGACCGCCCGGGTGGACGAGGGCGCGGCTGACGCGCTCGTCGAGGCGGACGAGCGGACCGTCCGCGACGACCTGCCAGGTGATCAGGGCGAAGAGGAGCGCGGGGATGCCGAGCAGGAGGGCCGGGAAGCGTGGACGCTGGGCGGTGGCGGGCTCGTCGAGATCCTGGTTCCCGGAGATCGGCATGGGACTTAGCTTGACACGGGCACAGGCAGCCACTGTCCACCCCCCGACCCAGCGGAGGATCACGTGAACCAGCCCGACAGCGGCGACGACGGCCTCTTCGACCACTGTCCGTGGCTCTACGCCGAGCAGGCGTCGGGGCGGCAGCGCGCGGCACAGGAGCAGCGCCAGAAGCGGCTGCTCGGGGGAGCGGAGGCGGGAGCGGGGGCGGCGTCCGTACGGCTCGGTGAGGGCTGTTTCGTCGCGGAGACGGCTGCCGTGTACCCGGAGCATCTGTCCCTGGGCGACCGGTCGTACATCGCGGCCCACGCCTACGTCACCGGCGACATACGCACCGGCGCCGACTGCACGATCAATCCCTTCACCGTGGTGCGCGGCACCGTGACCCTCGGGAACGGGGTGCGCATCGGCGCCCACAGCTCGCTGCTCGCCTTCAACCACGGGACCTCGCCCGACCTGCCGGTCCATCAGCAGCCCGTCACCAGCGCCGGGATCACGGTCGGCGACGACGTGTGGATCGGCTCCCACGTGGTCGTCGTGGACGGTGTCACCATCGGCGATCACTGCGTCATCGGTGCCGGCGCGGTCGTCACCAAGGACCTGCCGGCGTGGACGGTGGCAGCCGGTAATCCGGCCCGCCGGATCCGCGACCGCCGGGAGCCGCGGGAGGCGGGTCGGCGCAAGGGAGTGTCGGGTGGCGCCGTGTCGGGTGGTGTGGCGCCTGAACTGTCCGAGTTCGCCAACTCCGCCCGCGCGCAGGCCGCCGATCTGCTCGACCGCTGCTGGCAGCCCGGCACCGGCCGGTACGTCGACCGACCCGGTGCCGAGCCGACCGTGCGGGCGCACTGCGACGCCGTCGAGATCGCCGCGCTGCTGCTCGGTCAAGCGCCGCCCCAGCTGCCCGCCGCCGAGCACGCGGCCCGGCTGCGTGCGCTCCAGGACCCCGTCACCGGACTGGTCCCCGAGTTCGCCGCGGCACCGCCGGTGCCCGGCCCGGCCGGGCTGCCGGAGGACGGGGCCTCTGCGTATCACGTGCTGTGCGTGGGCTACGCGCTGGATGTGCTCGGCAGTTCCCTCGCGCACCCGGTCCACACGGTGCGCGCCACCACGCCGGAGCAACTGGTCGGGCACCTGGCCGAGCTGCCCTGGCCCGACCGTGCCTGGCACGCCGGAGCGTGGGTCGACTCCTGGGCCACCGCAGCGCACTGGAACCTGCGCCTCGGCACGGAGGCCGCCGCGCCCGGGGCGCTGGAGGCGCTGTTCGGCTGGCTGCACACCCACGCCGATCCCTGGACGGGCATGTGGGGCTCGCCGACCTCCGAGTCCGGACGCCTCCAGATGGTCAACGGCTACTACCGGCTCACCCGCGGCTCCTTCGCTCAGTTCGGTCTGCCCGTGCCGTACGCGGAGCGCGTGATCGACACGGTCCTCGACCACGCGCGCGACCCCCGCCACTTCTCACCCGGCCGGGAGAACGCCTGCAACGTCCTGGACGTGATCCACCCCTTGTGGCTCTGCGCCCGGCAGACCACCCACCGCGGCGAGGAGGCCCGTTCCTGGGCGTCGGCCCAGCTCACCGCCGCGCTGCGCCGCTGGCACCCGGGCCGGGGCTTCCCCTTCGGCCCGACTCCCGACGGCACCGGCCCGGGCCGTGAACCCGGCCTCCAGGGCACGGAGATGTGGCTCGCCATCGTCTGGCTGCTCGCGGATCTCGTCGGGCTCGCGGACGTCCTGGGATACCGCCCGCGCGGGATCCACCGGCCGGAACCGGCACGGCCCGCCGAAGGAATGGCATGAACCCGGCTCACGACCCGGAAATGGAGGTCGGCCGCCCCGGAACAGGGGGGTAGTTCCGGGGCGGCCGTCCGGACCGGAACGTCGCGCGCCCCGGGGGGTTTGGGGCGGGCGACTGTCCGATCGGTGAGGAGATCCAGAGCCTCAGGCTCCGGTTGTGTGCGCGAGGGCACGACCAGGTCGAAGCTGGGGAGGCCCCGGCCTGATGTCACCCACAGTCCCCTGTGGGCGGGGTGTATCTCTCATCTGGGTAGAACCTACGACAGGGGCAGGGCGCAGGACAGGCCGTAGGGCCCCCTGTCATCCACCTCGCACACCTTCTTCACACGCTCTGCCGCTCACCGCCCCGGTAGCGGAACCGGGGCGGCTCACCTGCCCGGACGGGGGCTCAGATGCGCGCGACGGCGGTTCAGATGCGGGAGAAGGCCTGCTCGATGATGTCGAGGCCCTCGTTCAGCAGGTCCTCGCCGATCACCAGCGGGGGCAGGAAGCGGAGCACGTTGCCGTAGGTGCCACAGGTCAGGACCAGCAGGCCCTCGGCGTGGCACGCCTTGGCGAGCGCGGCGGTCGCCTCCGGGTTCGGCTCCTTGGTGGCACGGTCCTTGACGAGCTCGATGGCGATCATCGCGCCGCGGCCGCGGACGTCGCCGATGACGTCGAACTTCTCGGCCATGGCGGTGAGCCGGGCCTTCATGATCGCCTCGATGTTCTTCGCCCTGGCGTTGAGGTCGAGCTCCTTCATCGTCTCGATCGAGCCGAGGGCGCCCGCGCAGGCGACCGGGTTGCCGCCGTAGGTGCCGCCCAGACCCCCGGCGTGCGCGGCGTCCATGATCTCGGCGCGCCCGGTCACGGCGGCGAGCGGCAGACCGCCGGCGATGCCCTTGGCGGTGGTGATCAGGTCCGGGACGACACCCTCGTCCTCGCACGCGAACCACTGCCCCGTACGGCAGAAGCCGGACTGGATCTCGTCGGCGACGAAGACGATGCCGTGGTCGGAGGCGAACTTGCGGATCGCCGGCAGGAAGCCCTTGGCCGGCTCGATGAAACCGCCCTCGCCGAGCACCGGCTCGATGATGACCGCGGCGACGTTCTCCGCGCCGACCTGCTTGCTGATCTGGTCGATGGCCTGCGCGGCGGCCTCGGGACCGGCGTTCTCGGGACCGGTCGGCCAGCGGTAGCCGTACGCCACGGGCACGCGGTACACCTCGGGCGCGAACGGCCCGAAGCCGTGCTTGTACGGCATGTTCTTGGACGTCAGCGCCATAGTCAGGTTGGTCCGGCCGTGGTAACCGTGGTCGAACACCACGACGGCCTGCCGCTTCGTGTACGACCGCGCGATCTTCACGGCGTTCTCGACGGCCTCGGCGCCGGAGTTGAACAGCGCGCTCTTCTTGGCGTGGTCACCCGGGGTCAGCTCGGCGAGCGCCTCGGCGACCTCGACGTACCCCTCGTACGGCGTGACCATGAAACAGGTGTGGGTGAAGTCGGCGAGCTGCGCGGACGCCCGTCGCACCACGGCCTCGGCGGAGGCGCCGACGGAGGTCACGGCGATGCCCGACCCGAAGTCGATCAGCCGGTTGCCGTCGACGTCCTCGATGATCCCGCCACCGGCCCGCGCGGTGAACACGGGCAGCACGGACCCCACACCCTGCGCGACCGCGGCGGTACGGCGGGCCTGCAACGCCTGCGACTTCGGTCCGGGAATGGCGGTGACGACGCGACGCTCCTGCGGAAGTGCGGTCATGCGGGGCTCCTGGGGTGGTGCGGACGAATGTGTACAGCCACTTCGCTTCTTTTCTCGCAGGCTAGGGCGGGGGGAGGGGGGTGGGCATGCTCCATGTGGGCGTTGTCGGCAGGGCGGCTTGTCCGGGGTGGACATGGCGGTCTCGTGGGGCTGCTGCCCACGACCCGGCCGTGTAAGCGGTGAACTCCCCAGGGGAGGGCGTTAGATTGGCTCGCTGATGGTGGACGCAGCGGCTGGTCAGGGGGCAAAGGCGATGGACAGCGACGGGACGCAGGAGGCGCGGGGTACGCATGCGAACCCGGTGCCGCGTCCGGCGGGGCCGCCGGAGATGCCCGCGGCGCCGCCGAACGGGTTCACCGTCCCACCCCGGCCGACCCGGGCGCCCGGGGTGCCTCCGATGCCGGACGGGTCCTCGTTTCTGACCTGGCTGCGTACGCCTCGGCCCGAGGCGCCGCCCGGCGTGTGGCGGTTCGGACATCGGCCGCGGCCCGCGGAGGAGCCCGAGGAGATCCCCACGCGGCAGCTGGTGAGCGGGGCGCTGATCGCCTTCCTGGTGGGCTGGCTGATCTGGTCGCTGCTCCAGAACGGCTACCTCGGCAACTGGTGGTGGGTGCCGTTCGACCTGATCGTTCCCGACGCCTGGCGCGGCGCCGACAGCGACATCGGCGAGACCGGCACGTTCGTGGTGTACCAGGGGTACGAGCTGCTCGTCGCCCTGGCGATCATGGTCGGCGTGGCCCGGCTCGGCCGCTGGAGCGAGGTGTGGCGACGCTTCGTCGCCCCCCGATTCCGCCGGCCGGAGTCCCAGGAGGCGCAGCCGGCCGACCAGGACGATCCGGCCCAGTGGAAGGAGCTGCGCGCCGCCGGAGCCGTCGACGTCGCTGAGCGGCTTGCCGCCGATGCGCGGGCCGGGGTCATGCTGGACGTCGACCATGCCCGGATCGCCCGTGCCTGGCAGGGCGTCCGCAGCGGCCGGCACAGTCTGGCCGCCTTCAGCGGCGCCGTGCTCCAGGACGGCGCGGCCGCCTGCCTGCATCCCTCCGGCGCCCGCGACCTGCCCACCCGGCTGGCCCGGCATGATCTGCTCACCGGGCAGGTGCGGCTGGGCACCAGTGCCGACGACCCGCGTAATCCGTACGCCTACCGCGGCACCGGCCTTGCTCTCGGCCCCGAGCTGCTCGGTACCTCGCTGCTCGCCGTCGGCCCCGCCGGCTCCGGCAAGACCGGTACCGTCGTGCGGCCGCTCGCCGAGTCGTTGTGTCTGCATGCTCTCGCCGGGCGGGCCGCTGTCGTCGTGGTCGGGGCGGCGGGGGCCGGGCTCGGGCCGGCCGACGCGTATGACGTCGTCGTGCGGATCGGGAACCAGGAGTCCGAGTACGACCTGGATCTGTACGGAGGGACCGGCGACCCGGACGAGGCCGCGGCCGTGCTCGCCGAGGCACTGGTGGGGGACCTCGCCGATCCGCATCCGGGGAGTGACAGCCGGCGTTCCACGACCGTCCTCGCGCAGTTGCTGGGGCCGTTCCGGGCCGTGCACGGGCGTTTCCCGTCCGTGCCGGAGCTGCGGCAGCTGCTGGACGGGGCGCCGGGGCCGCTGGCCGCGCTGCGGCAGGGGCTGCAGGACGCCGGGCAGGAGTCGCTGCTGCGGGAACTGGATGCCCGGGAGCGGCAGCTGGGGCAGCCGGGTGATGTCGGCGGGGTGCTCGCGGACCGGGTCGCGTTGCTCGATCGGCCCGCGTTCGCCTCCTTCTTCGACACCTCGGGGACCACTCGGCCCTTCACCCTCAAGGCCCTCGACCATCCGGTACGCGTGCGGATCGACCTGCCCGAGCGCGGGCACGCCGACGCCTCCCGGATGCTGGCGCGGCTGGTGCTCGCGCAGTTCACGGCGAGTGTCGCCGTACGCGAGGACCGGTCGCTGTTCGCCTGTCTGCTGCTCGACGACGCGACCGGCGTGGTGACGCCCGAGGCCGTGCGCGGCATCCAGCGGCTGCGCTCCGGCAACGCCGGGGTCGTGCTGACCCTGCGGACGCTGGACGACGTGCCCCGGCCTCTGCGCGGGCCCCTGCTGGGCGCCACCGGCTGCCGGATGGCGCTGTCGGGGCTCACCCCGTGGGACGGGCAGGACTTCGCCGAGGTGTGGGGCAAGGAGTGGACCGAGGCCCGGGACGTCACCGACCGGCAGATCATCGCGGAGACGCCCGCGGGCAAGGCCGCGCACATGCTGCGCCGGGTGATCACCGGCAAGGCCCCGACCGCGCGGGCGGTGACCGTGCGCCAGGTCGAACGGGAGCGCTGGTCAGCCTCCGAGCTGGCCCACGGGGTGCCGGCCGGGCACGCGGTGCTGTCGCTGACCGATGTGAAGGGCGAGCACGCGCCGCCGCTGCTCGTGGATCTCCGGGGCTGACCGGGCTTCCGGAGCAGGCAGGGCTGACGTCTTCCGGACGGTGCGGGGTACGCGGGGACCGTACGGTGAGGCAGAATCGTCACAGGTCGTTCATACGTGACGGCCAAAAAAGCACAAAGATCACACAGCCCTGACGCAGACCTGAAGGCCTCATGCCCCCGACGCTCGCCTCGCTCGTCCACCACTCCGCGCTGAAACTCACCGTGCGGGCGGGCGAAGACCGCCTCGACGTGCCGGTCCGCTGGGCGCACGTCAGCGAGCTCGCCGACCCCGTCCCGTACATGGAGGGCGGGGAACTGCTGCTGGTCACGGCGCTCAAACTGGACGCCGAGGACCCGGAGGCCATGCGCCGCTACGTACGGCGGCTGGCCGGGGCCGGCGTGGTCGGGCTCGGCTTCGCCGTCGGCGTCAACTACGAGGAGATCCCCAAGGCGCTCGTCGACGCGGCCGAGGAGGAGGGCCTGCCGCTGCTGGAGGTGCCGCGCCGCACCCCGTTCCTCGCCATAAGCAAGGCCGTGTCCGCCGCGATCGCCGCGGACCAGTACCGGGCCGTCACGGCCGGGTTCGCCGCCCAGCGGGAGCTGACCCGGCAGGCGCAGACGGGCGGGCCGGAGGGGCTGCTGGCCGCCCTGGCCTCGCAGGTCGACGGCTGGGCCGCGCTGTACGACGCCTCGGGCGCCGTCGTCGCCACGGCGCCGGAGTGGGCCGGGCGGCGGGCCGCGCGGCTCACCGGCGACGTACAGCGGCTGGGGGAGCGGCCCGCGCCCGCCTCCTCGGTGGTCGGCGGGCCGGAGAACGAGGACCGGGTCGAGCTGCACAGCATCGGCACGGGCCGGCGTCCCCGGGCGGCCCTCGCCGTGGGCACGGCCGCCGCCCTCGGCACCGCCGAGCGCTACGCCGTCCACTCGGCCATCGCGCTGCTGACCCTGACCACGGAACGCTCCCGGTCCCTCCAGGCTGCCGAGCAGCGGGTCGGCACGGCGGTGCTGCGCATGCTGCTGGCCGGGGAGCCCGACCACGCCCGTGCGGTCGCCGGGGACCTCTACGGCGGTCTGCTGGACGCGCCGTTCCGGATGCTGGTCGCGGAACGGGTGCCGGTGTCGGCCTCGGCCGCGCTGGCCCGTGCCGAGGCCCACTCGGGCGCCCCGGCCG
>KE354190.1 GCA_000415505.1 Streptomyces afghaniensis 772 | reverse complement strand
CAGCGGTTCAGTTGAGGAGAGCGGATGACGCAGGAGATCCACGGCACGGTGGCCGACGGCTTCCAGGGGGTGCGCGAGGAGTTCGCCGCGTTCGTGGCCGGGGAGCGCCCCGACTACGAGGGCCAGCTGTGCGCCTACGTCCACGGCCGCAAGGTCGTCGACCTGTGGGCGGGGACCGAGGCGGACGCCCTCTACGGCGTGTTCTCGTCCACCAAGGGTGCCGCCTACCTGGTCGTCGCCCTCCTCGTCCAGGACGGCACGCTCGAACTGGACCGCAAGGTGACGTACTACTGGCCGGAGTTCTCGGCCGAGGGCAAGGGCACCCTGACCCTGCGCGACCTGCTCGCGCACCGGGCGGGCGTGGTCGGCACGGACACCGGCTTCACCCTCGCGGAGCTGGCCGACGACCGCCAGCTCGCCGAACGTCTCGCCGACCAGCGGCCGTTCTGGCGCCCCGGCACGGCGTTCGGCTATCACGCGATGGTCAGCGGCGCCCTGGTCGGCGAGGTCGTGCGGCGCGCGACGGGCCGCACGCTCCAGGAGGTCTACCAGGAGCGGATCCGCACCCCGTACGCCCTGGACTTCCACCTCGGCCTGCCCGCGCCCCACGAGCCGCGCTTCCGCACCACCCAGCCGATGGCCCCGACCCCGGCCCAGCAGGCCGTCCTCGACGCCACGCCCACGGGCCCGCACACGCTCGCCTCGATCGCCTTCAACCGCCACGCCACGGAACCCACCGACCTCGCCTCACTGCCCAACATGCCGCTGGTGCGCGCCAAGGGCCCGGCCTCGGTGGGCGCAGTGGCGTCCGCGCGGGGCCTGGCCGGGATGTACGCGGCGGCGATCAGCGAGGTGGGCGAGCAGGCACCGCTGCTGAAGCCGGACACGGTGGCGGAGTTCGGCCAGATCCACTCGGTCGGCTACGACCTGGTGTCACGTGCCCACAGGGCGTTCGGCCTCGGCTTCCAGATGACGGCCGACGTGGCGCACCCGTTCCTCGGCGCCGGGACGATCGGGCACAGCGGCGCGGGCGGCTCGCAGGCCTTCGCGGACCCGTGGAGCGGTCTGGCGTACGGCTACACGCGCCGCCGTTTCGCCTTCCCGGGCGGCGCGGCCCCGGAGAACGACCGCCTGGCGCAGGCGATCCACACGGCGGCGCTCGCCCTCTGAGTCCTGGCACGGGCGAAGGCCGCACCCCACGTCCAAGGGTGCGGCCTCCGCGTACGCAACGACTGTCGTCAGACCAGCGTCACGGTGATGTTCCCGCGAGTCGCCTTCGAGTAGGGACACACGTCGTGGGCCCTCTCGACGAGCGACCGCGCGGTGCCCCGGTCCACCTTGGGGATGTCGGCGGAGATCTCCACGATGATCCCGAACCCGTCCCCGTTCTTCCCGAGGCCGACCTTGGCGGTGACCGTCGACCCGGTGAGGTCGGCCCCCTCCTGACGTGCGACGACGCCGAGAGCCCCCTGGAAACAGGCGCTGTAGCCGGCGGCGAACAGCTGCTCCGGATTGGTCCCGGCGCCGCTGCCGCCCATCTCCTTCGGCGGGTTGACGACGACGTCGAGCTTGCCGTCGTCGGTGGCGACCCGTCCGTCGCGCCCGTTCTCGGCGGTGGCGACGGCGGTGTACAGGACGTCGGACTGCTGGATGGGCATGCGGTTGTGTTCCTTCGGTCGTCCGCCGCGGCTCGCGCCCGGGCCGAGCGGATTCGGAAAAAACTTACCGCATACCGGAAACCATCAGAAGGTATCAGAGCTTGACGATCATCTTCCCGGTGTTGTCACCGCGCAGCACACCCAGGAACGCCTCCAGGTTGTTCTCGATGCCCTCGACGACGGTCTCCCGGTACTTCAGCTCACCGGAGGCGACCCAGGGGGCGACCTCCTGCACGAACTGCGGCTGAAGGTCGTAGTGGTCGCTCACGAGGAAGCCCTCCATGCGGCCACGGGTCGCGATCAGCCGGGAGAGGTTCTTCGGGCCGGGAACGGGCTCGGTGTTGTTGTAGACGGAGATCATCCCGCAGACGGCGATCCGCCCGCCCTCGTTGAGCGCCCCGAGAGCGGCCTCCAGGTGGTCACCACCGACATTGTCGAAGTACACGTCGATCCCGTCGGGAGCCGCGTCACGCAGCTGCTTGCCCACCGGGCCGTCCTTGTAGTTGAAGGCGGCGTCGAAGCCGTACTCGTCGACGAGCAGCTTCACCTTCTCCTCCGACCCGGCGGACCCGATGACCCGCGAGGCACCCTTCAGCCGGGCGATCTGCCCGACCTGGCCGCCCACGGCGCCGGCGGCACCGGACACGAAGACGGTGTCGCCCTCCTTGAAGGCGGCGGTGCGCAGCAGCCCCGCGTAGGCGGTGAGGCCGGTCATGCCCAGCACGCCGAGGTACGTCGACAGCGGCGCGGCGTCCGGGTCCACCTTCACGGCGTTCTTCGCGGCCACGACGGCGTACTCGCGCCAGCCGAGGAAGTGCAGTACGTGATCGCCGACGGCCAGCCCCTCAGCGTTGGAGGCGACGACCTCGCCGACGGCACCGCCCTGCATGACCTTGCCGAGCTCGAACGGGGCGACGTAGGACTTCGCGTCGCTCATACGGCCGCGCATGTACGGGTCCACGGAGAGGTACTTGTTCCGCACGAGGACCTGACCTTCACCCGGCTGCGGGATCTCCGCCTCGACGAAGGCGAAGTCCTCGGGCTTCGGCCAGCCGACGGGGCGGCTGACCAGGTGCCACTCGCGGCTGACGGCGGGGAGGGTGGGGGTGTCGGTCATGGTGCGCCTTTCCACTGACTCGAATGTTTCAGTACCTGAAACAACCATGCTCCTGAAAATTTCAGGTTGTCAAATAACCGGGTACCCTCGATTCCATGGCCTCCACCACATCCACCTCCCAGAACAGCCACCGCCCCGATCCGCTGACCCTTGAGGTCGTCGAGCTCATCGGGGAGGTCGTGGCGCGGTTCCACGAGGACTACGAGGAGGCGGCGGCGGAGCATGCGCTGACCGGGGCGCAGGCGCGGTTGCTGAGCCTGCTGTGCCTTGAGCCGCTGCCGATGCGGAAGCTGGCCCGGCGGTTGAAGTGCGAGCCGTCGAACGTCACGGGGATCGTGGACCGGCTGGAGGCGCGGGGGCTGGTGGAGCGGCGGCCGGATCCTGCGGACCGCAGGGTGAAGGTGGCGGCGGCGACGGGTGAGGGGCGGCGTGTGGCCCGGAGTCTGCGGGAGTCGCTGCGGTTCGCTCGGGAGCCGTTGGCCGGGCTTTCCGAGGGGGAGAGGGTGGCTCTGCGGGATGCGTTGCGGGGGATGCTGGGCTGAGTTTTGCGGGGTGCTCGGCGTAGCGGCTGAGGCCGGGTGGGTCCGCAGCCCGGCGGAGCGGGGTGCCGCTGCGCCCACCCGTGCCGCCTGGGGGCACCTCCCAGGCCCTTAAGGCACTGGGGGAGGCACGACTGCCCGCAGCTAAGCCGAGGCGCCCGCACCCGCCGACCCACCCCCCGGCGTCAGGCGCTACGCGCACCACCACAGGAAGCGATTGCAGGTCTCCGAGGGGGACGGTTCCGGCCTGGGGGGTGCGGTCGTCGGGGCCGTGGTTCGGGTCGGGGCCGGGTCCGGCCGGTCTGCCGTCGGGGCCGACGTCGGGCGGGCGGGGGGCGTGTCCGCCGACGTCGGGTCGGATCCCTTCGGCGTCTCGTCGTCCTTCGCGTCCTCGGACTTGTCGGCCTTCGGGGACTTGGAAGCCGACGGGGACTCAGACACGCTGGGCGAAGGGGATCCTGATGCTTCCTCAGCCCGGGCTCCTTCGCCCTGGCCGCCCGTCTCCCCCGCCTCCGCCGACGCGTCGCCGTCCGCCGACTCACCTCCCGCCGCCGCCGGCTTCGGCGTCGACTTGGGCGCGTCCATGCCGAGCTCGGCGAGGCTCAGCCCACCCGCCGCCAACACGAACCCCGCCGCGACGAACAGCGTCCGGCGCCGCCGCCGGCGATGCGCCGCGGCCTTCCGGTCCCGCCGGCTCGTCCCACCGCCGGCCCCTCACCCGGACCTTCACCGACCGGCTCGTGCTCGCGCCCGCGTCCACGTCCGCGCCGCCGAGCGGCACGCCCCAACGGCGCACCGTCGTCGCCGTGTTCACCATGGTGGCTGTCCGCCTCATCGGGCTCACCAGACCCGTCGCGCACGTCATGCACCTCATGCACGTCAGGCACGCCCTCCCCGCCAGCCCCGCCCTCAGGAACGGCGTCATACCCGCCGTATTCCGGCTCACGCCAGCGCAGCGCATCGGCTGAGGTGCCACACCCCGGGCAGGCGAGCGCGCCGTTGAGGTGCCGTCGGCACGGGTCGCAGTAGTCCATGACGCGGGAAGATTAAGTTCCGCGCCGGTCACGTTCCTAGATCCTGCTGTGAAGGTTCTGTAGGGACACGCCGCCCCCATGGTTTCGAAACTGTCGAAACCGTTATGCGCGCGACCCATTGACACCCCCACCGCCCCGTCTTTACTGTCACGCCAGCATTTCGAACGTGTGCCGAAATCTCGAACACGTCGAACTGAGCAACTGACAGAACCGAGCCGACGAAGCTGCGAGGGAAAACCGCCGTGCGCATCACCGGAATCAGCACACACGTGGTCGGGACGCCGTGGCGCAACCTGACGTACGTCCAGGTGCACACCGACGAGGGGATCACCGGAGTCGGCGAGACCCGGATGCTGGGACACACCGACGCTCTCCTCGGTTACCTGAAGGAGGCTGAGGTCAACCACATTCTCGGCTCCGACCCCTTCGCTGTCGAGGACCTCGTCAAGCGGATGAAGTACGGCGACTACGGCCGCGCCGGCGAGATCGTGATGTCCGGCATCGCCGTGATCGAGATGGCCTGCTGGGACATCAAGGGCAAGGCCCTGGGCGTCCCGGTCTGGCAGCTGCTGGGCGGCAAGGTCACCGACAAGGTCAAGGCGTACGCCAACGGCTGGTACACCACGGAGCGCACCCCGGAGGCGTACCACAAGGCGGCCCAGGGGGTCATGGAGCGCGGCTACCGGGCGCTCAAGATCGACCCCTTCGGCACCGGGCACTTCGAGCTGGACCACCAGCAGACCCTGTACGCCGTCTCCCTGATCGAGGCGGTCCGGGACGCCATCGGCCCCGAGGCCGAGCTGATGCTGGAGATGCACGGCCGCTTCTCCCCCGCCACGGCCGTACGCCTGGCCAAGGAGCTCGCGCCGTTCAAGCCGGCGTGGCTGGAGGAGCCGGTCCCGCCGGAGAACCTCAAGGCCCTGGAGAAGGTGGCCGCCAAGGTCGACATGCCGGTCGCCACCGGCGAGCGCATCCACGACCGGATCGAGTTCCGCGAGCTGTTCGAGAGCCAGGCCGTGGACATCATCCAGCCGGACGTCGGCCATATCGGTGGAATCTGGGAGACCCGGAAGCTCGCGGCGACGGCCGAGACCCACTACATGCTGGTGGCCCCGCACAACGTCGGCGGCCCGGTGCTGACCGCCGCCTCCCTCCAGGTCGGCTTCACCTCCCCGAACTTCAAGATCCTCGAGCACTTCAACGACTTCGCGGACGCGGAGATCAAGAAGGTCGTGAAGGGCGCGCCGCAGGTGAACCCGGAGGACGGCTGCTTCCACCTCTCCGACGCGCCGGGCCTGGGCGTGGAGCTGGACGTCGACGCCGCCGCCGAGTTCCCGCAGCAGCAGGCCCGCTTCGACCTGTGGGCGGAGGGCTGGGAGCAGCGCAAGCCCAAGGGCGCCCAGTGACCGTCCCGCCCCCGGAAACCCGGAACCGGCAACCGAAAGCTTCGAAACTCCCAGGAGCGACGTGAGCACCGCCGTAGTGATCGACGCCCCGGGCGAGCACCGTCTCGTCCCGCACGAGCCCCGGCAGCCCGAGGCCGGCGAGGCGCTCGTCCGTGTCCACGCCTCCGGCATCTGCGGCAGCGACCGCGAGGTCTACCAGGGCAACCGCCCCGAGGGCTACGTCCGCTACCCGCTCACCCCGGGCCACGAGTGGTCCGGGACCGTCGAGGCCGTGGGCGCCGGTGTCCCCGGGTCCCTGGTCGGCCGCAAGGTCGTCGGTGAGGGCTTCCGCAACTGCCAGGTCTGCGACCGCTGCCACGCGGGCGACACGACCCTGTGCACGGCCGGTTACGAGGAGACCGGGTTCACCCAGCCGGGCGCGATGGCGGCCACGCTGACGCTCCCCGCCCGTCTCCTGCACGCCCTTCCGGACGACTGCGACCTCACGGCCGCGGCCCTCCTGGAGCCGGCCGCGTGCATCGCGGCCGCCGCGCTGAAGGGGAACGCACAGCCCGGCGAGCGCGTCGCCGTGGTCGGCACCGGCACGCTCGGTATGTTCGCCGTGCAGTTCCTCAAGGCGAACTCGCCCGCCGAGCTGCTGGTCGTCGGCACCCGCCGGGACCGTGAGGCGCTGTCGCGGCAGTACGGCGCGACGGACTTCCGGACGAAGGACCAGGACCTCCCGGACGACTTCGACGTGGTGATCGAGACGGCCGGGTCCGCGGACGCCGCCCGGATCTCCGCCGCCCTGCTCCGGCGCGGCGGCCGGCTGGTCCTGACCGGGATCCCGGCGCCGGGCGCCGACGGTCTCGACCCGACCGATCTCGTCGTACGGCAGCTGGAGGTGCACACCGTCTTCGGTGCTCCGCCGGACGCCTGGGCGCACACGGTGCGGGTGTTCGCCGCCGGGCTGCTCGACCCGCTGCCGCTGGTGACGCACGAGCTGCCGCTCGCCGAGTTCTCGCAGGCCATCGAGTTGGTGGGAGCCGGCGATCCGAAGGTGGGCAAGGTGTTGCTCCGCCCCTAGACGTACGCCGGTACGGGGGCAACCTGACGGCTCCCGTACCGGCGTACTCCCAGCCTTGTCATACCCAGAGCCGCGAACCTCGTCCGAAATATCGAACCGAAGGACTTTCCTGTGACCGACGCTTCCGCCACGGCAGCCCGCAGGCCCGGTGAGCAGGCGCTCACCACGCTGGGCCTGAGCGCGCCCGCCCTCGACCCCGCCGACGCCTCGCCGCACTCCTTCCCCGGCGGCGGCCGCTGGCGCACCGAGATCCCCTCGTGCGAGGGGCCCGAGGCGCTGGCGGTGGTCCTGAAGGAGGCCTCGCGGCTGGACGTGCCGATCCACCGGATCAGCCAGGGCAGCGGCGTGTGGATGCTGACCGACGCCGAGATCACCGAGATGGTCGAGGCGACGGCCGAACGCGACATCGAGCTCTGTCTGTTCACCGGCCCGCGCGGCACGTGGGACATCGGCGGCTCCACGCGTACCGACTCGCGCGGCGCGGGCCTCAGAGCCCGCGGCCACGACGCCGTCGCCGGATGCGTCGAAGACGCCGTCCGGGCCACGGAGTTGGGCGTCAAGTGCCTCCTCGTCGCCGACGAGGGCGTGCTGTGGACGCTGCACCGGGCGAGAGCCGCCGGCATCATCCCGGCCGACACGACGCTCAAGGTGAGCGCGCTCATCGGGCCCGTCAACCCGGCGGCGTACGCGGTGTACGAGAAGCTGGGCGGCGACTCGATCAACGTGCCCAGTGACCTGACGCTCGATCACCTCACCGAGATCCGCCGGGTGTCGGGCGCTCCGATGGACATGTACATCGAGGCCCCCGACGACCTCGGCGGCTACGTCCGGATGTACGAGGTCGCCGAGCTCATCAGGCGGGGCGCGCCGCTCTACCTGAAGTTCGGCCTCTCCAAGGCGCCCGGGATCTACCCCTACGGGCACCACATGCGGGAGCTGACCCTGGCCACGGCCAAGGAACGCGTGCGGCGCGGCCGCCTCGCTCTGGATCTCCTGGCCCGCCACGGCGCCGACGGCGACATGGCGCCGCTCGGGTCACGGCTGCCGGGCGATCTGCAACGGTTCGAAATCTCGTCATAACGTTCCGGCTACTCGCCTTCACAAAAGAAGACACAGCCGACCACAATCCGACACATCTCTTCTCGGTCTTTCCGGCCCGACCCTCCGGAGCGACTTCGCGCCTCCAGACCGAGCCCTGCACCCACACATCAAGGATGATGATCATGCGTAACCGCAGAGCCGCTCTCGCCGCCATAGCCGGAGCCGCGTCCCTCGCCCTGACCCTGTCCGCCTGCGGCCAGAACAGCGAAGGTGGCAGCGAGGAGAGCGGAGACAGCGCCAAGGGCGGCACCATCGGCATCGCGATGCCGACCAAGTCCTCCGAGCGCTGGATCGCCGACGGCAACAACGTCAAGAAGGACCTGGAGTCCAAGGGCTACAAGACCCAGCTGGTCTACGGCGAGGACGACCCGGACCAGCAGGTCTCACAGGTCGAGAACCTGATCACCCAGGGTGTGAAGGCGCTGATCGTCGCCGCCATCGACAACAAGTCGATGAACAACGTGCTCCAGCAGGCCAAGGACGCCAACATCCCGGTCATCTCCTACGACCGCCTGATCCTCGGCACGAAGAACGTCGACTACTACGCGTCCTTCGACAACGAGAAGGTCGGCGAGCTCCAGGGCACCTACATCGTCGAGAAGCTCGGCCTGAAGGACGGCTCCAAGAAGGGCCCGTTCAACATCGAGCTGTTCGCCGGCTCCAACGACGACAACAACACCCGCTACTTCTTCCAGGGCGCGATGAACGTCCTGCAGCCCTACATCGACAAGAAGCAGCTCGTCGTCCGCTCCGGCCAGACCAAGCTGAACCAGGTCACGACCCTGCGCTGGGACGGCGGCACCGCCCAGAAGCGCATGGACGACATCCTGACCTCGGCCTACAAGAGCGAGCGGGTCGACGCGGTCCTCTCCCCCTACGACGGCATCTCCATCGGCATCCTCTCGGCGCTGAAGTCGGACGACTACGGCTCCAAGAGCAAGCCGCTGCCGATCGTCACCGGCCAGGACGCCGAGCTCGCCTCGGTGAAGTCGATCATCGCCGACCAGCAGTCGATGACCGTCTACAAGGACACCCGCCAGCTCGCCAAGGTCGCCTCGAACATGGTCGACGCGCTGCTGAACGACAAGAAGCCCGAGGTCAACGACACCAAGACCTACGACAACGGCGCGAAGGTCGTCCCGGCCTACCTGCTCGAGCCGGTCGCCGTCGACAAGACCAACTACCAGAAGGAAGTCGTCGACTCCGGCTACATCAAGGCAAGCGACCTCAAGTAACCGCCGGCTCACTCTGATTGGAAGGCACGACCATGGCGGGACCCGTCCTGGAAATGCGCTCGATCGTCAAGACCTTTCCCGGCGTCAAGGCGCTGTCGGACGTCACCCTGACCGTCCGGCAGGGCGAGGTCCACGCCATCTGCGGCGAGAACGGCGCCGGCAAGTCGACCCTGATGAAGGTCCTCTCCGGCGTCCACCCGCACGGCACCTACGAGGGAGACATTCTCTTCGAGGGTGAGGTCTGCCAGTTCAAGGACATCCGGGCCAGCGAAGAGCGCGGCATCGTGATCATCCACCAGGAACTGGCCCTGGTGCCCTACCTCTCCCTCGCGGAGAACATCTTCCTCGGCAACGAGCACGCCACGCGGGGGATCATCAGCTGGACCGAGACCCTGCGGCACGCCACGGAACTGCTGCGCCGGGTCGGCCTGACCGACCACCCGGACACCCGCGTCGCCGACATCGGCGTGGGCAAGCAGCAGCTCGTGGAGATCGCGAAGGCCCTGTCGAAGAAGGTGAAGCTGCTCATCCTGGATGAGCCGACCGCGGCCCTGAACGACGAGGACAGCGACAAACTCCTGGACCTGATCCTGGAGTTGAAGAAGCAGGGCATCACCTCGATCATCATCTCCCACAAGCTCAACGAGATCCGCAAGGTCGCCGACTCGGTGACGATCCTCCGCGACGGCCAGACCATCGAGACCCTCGATGTGAAGGCGCCGGAGACCACCGAGGACCGGATCATCAGCGGCATGGTCGGCCGCGACCTGGAGCACCGCTTCCCGGAGCGGTCGCCGCACGAGCCCGAGCAGGGCGTGGCGCCCGCCCTGGAGATCCGGGGCTGGACCGTGTTCCACCCGATCGACCAGCAGCGCAAGGTCGTCGACGACGTGTCCCTCCAGGTCCGGCGCGGCGAGATCGTCGGCATCGCGGGCCTGATGGGCGCCGGCCGCACCGAACTCGCGATGAGCGTCTTCGGGCGGACGTACGGCCGGTACGCGGGCGGCACGGTTCTCAGGGACGGCAAGGAGATCCGTACGAAGTCCGTCCCCGAGGCGGTCAAGCACGGGATCGCGTACGTCACCGAGGACCGCAAGCACTACGGCCTCAACCTCATCGACACCATCAACCGGAACATCTCGCTGACCGCCCTGAGCAAGGTCGCCAAGCGCGGTGTGGTCGACGAGCACGAGGAGCGGCAGGTCGCCGAGGGCTTCCGCAAGTCCATGAACATCAAGGCGCCGACCGTCTTCGAGCCGGTGGGGAAGCTGTCCGGCGGCAACCAGCAGAAGGTCGTCCTCAGCAAGTGGATCTTCTCCGGCCCGGAGGTGCTGATCCTGGACGAGCCGACGCGCGGGATCGACGTCGGGGCCAAGTACGAGATCTACACGGTCATCGACCAGCTGGCCGCCCAGGGCAAGGCGGTCGTCTTCATCTCCTCCGAGCTGCCCGAACTGCTCGGCATGTGCGACCGCATCTACACGATGGCCGCCGGGCGGCTGACCGGTGAGTTCTCGCGGGCCGAGGCCTCACAGGAATCGCTGATGCGTCAGATGACGAAGGACAAAGAGGTAACCCGATGAGCACGGACGTGACCGCCAAGACGCCGGCCCCCGCGCCGCCCGGCAAGGGAGGGACGGCCACCGGCGGCGGACTGCTGCAGCTGATGCTGGACGGCATGCGTCGCAACATGCGGCAGTACGGCATGCTGTTCGCGCTCGGCCTGATCGTGGTGCTGTTCGCCGTGTGGACCGACGGCGACCTGCTGCTGCCGCGCAACGTCTCCAACCTGGTCCTGCAGAACAGCTACATCCTGATCCTCGCGATCGGCATGATGCTGGTCATCATCGCGGGCCACATCGACCTGTCGGTCGGCTCGCTGACGGCGTTCGTGGGCTCGATGGCCGCCGTGTTCATGGTCAAACAGGATATTTCCTGGCCGATCGCCGTGGTGCTGTGCCTGGCCGTGGGCGCGGCCGCGGGTGCCATCCAAGGGTTCTTCATCGCGTACGGCGGCATACCGTCGTTCATCGTGACCCTGGCGGGCATGCTGATCTTCCGCGGTCTGACCGAGATCTTCCTGGAGGGCCAGACGCTCGGCCCGTTCCCGGACGGGCTGCAGAAGGTCGCCAACGGGTTCCTGCCCGAGGTCGGTCCGAACACCAACTACCACAACCTCACGCTGCTGCTGGGCTTCGCGATGATCGCCTTCGTGATCTTCCAGGAGGTCCGGGACCGCAGGCGGCAGCAGGAGTTCAACCTGGACGTCCCGCCCGTCAAGCTGTTCCTGCTGAAGCTGGTCGCGATCGGCGCCGCCGTGCTGACCCTGACCATGCTGCTGGCCAGCTACAAGGGCGCCCCGATCGTCCTGCTGATCCTCGGTGTGCTGCTCGTCGGCTTCGGCTACGTCATGCGCAACGCGATCATCGGCCGCCACATCTACGCCATCGGCGGCAACCTGCCCGCGGCCAAGCTGTCGGGTGTGAAGGACAAGAAGGTCACCTTCCTGGTCTTCCTGAACATGGGCATGCTCGCGGCCCTGGCGGGTCTGGTCTTCGCCGCCCGCTTCAACGCGGCCTCTCCCAAGGCCGGCCTCAACTTCGAGCTGGAGGCGATCGCGGCCTCGTTCATCGGCGGCGCGTCGATGAGCGGCGGTGTCGGCACCGTCCTCGGCGCGATCATCGGTGGCCTGGTCCTGGGCGTGCTGAACAACGGTATGAACCTCGTCGGCATCGGCACCGACTGGCAGCAGGTCATCAAGGGCCTCGTGCTTCTGGCGGCGGTCGGGTTCGACGTGTGGAACAAGCGCAAGGTCGGTTCGTAAGTCAGATCGGGGCCCCGCCGGAAGGCGGGGCCCTCTCCTTATCGGGAGCCGCACGCATGGAACTGAACAGACGCACGGTCATCGCGGGAGCCGCGGCGGCGGGAATGGCCGCCACCACGCTCGGCGGCACGGCGCACGCCACGGGAGGCAGGAAGCCGGTGAAGAAGCTCTTCGGCAAGCTCGCTGACGGCACCAAGGTCTACAGCTGGTCGCTGGAGAACGGCGGCACCCGCCTGAAGGTCCTCTCCTACGGCGGCATCGTCCAGTCGCTGGAGATCCCCGACCGCCGCGGCCGCTACGCCAACGTCTCCGCGGGCTTCGACAACATCGAGGACTACGTCGCCAAGAGCCCGTACTTCGGCGCGCTGATCGGCCGCTACGGCAACCGGATCGGCAAGGGCAAGTTCACCCTCGACGGCAAGAACTACCAGCTCTCCGTGAACGACGGCGAGCAGAGCCTGCACGGCGGCGCCAAGGGCTTCGACAAGCGCGTGTGGGACGTCGAGCCGTTCACCAAGGGCTCCGACGTCGGCCTGTACCTGTACTACACGAGCGTCGACGGCGAGATGGGCTACCCGGGCACGCTCAAGACGAAGGTGACGTACACGCTCACCCGGCACGGCGACTGGCGCATCGACTACGAGGCCACCACGGACAAAGCCACCGTCGTCAACCTCACCAGCCACGTCTACTGGAACCTGGCCGGCGAGGGCAGCGGCACGATCGAGGACCACGAGCTGCAGATCGCGGCCTCCCGCTTCACGCCCACCGACTCGGGTCTGATCCCGACGGGCGAGCTGGCGAAGGTCGCGGGCACGCCCTTCGACTTCACCCGTGCCAAGGCGATCGGCCGGGACATCCGCACCTCGCACCCCCAGCTGGTCACCGCCAAGGGCTTCGACCACAACTGGGTCCTCGACAAGGGCATCACCGCCCGGCCCGAGCACGTCGCCACCCTGCGCGACCCCGCCTCCGGCCGCAGCCTGAAGATAGCCACGAACGAGCCGGGCCTGCAGTTCTACTCCGGCAACTTCCTCGACGGCACGCTGACCGGCCCGTCCGGCCGCACCTACCGGCAGGGTGACGCGCTCTGCCTGGAGACGCAGCACTTCCCGGACTCGCCGAACAAGCCGTCGTTCCCGTCGACGGTCCTGCGGCCCGGGCAGACGTACCGGACGACGACGGTCCACACGTTCGGCTGCTGATCGTCTTCACAGGTGGCACACAATTTTCTGAGGGAACCCTCAGTGGTTGAACAGCGCCACCGAAGCCTCCGTATGTAAGGGCGGCCCGCGCTCCCCCGCGCGGGCCGTCCTCAAACGTCGGATCCGGTCGTCCCCAGCGGATCCGCCCTATACGGAGGTTCCATGGCCGACAACGTCACGTCGCTGTTCCGCAGCACCGCGGCGCACAGCCCGTCGATGGCGGCGTTGACACGTGAGGGCGGCGAAGGTGCGGGACCGGTGGACTTCTGTATCCCCTGCAACCCGTACTTCCCCACCCCGGCCATGTTCGACGACATGTCGGCCAGACTCCGCGACATCATCACGTACTACCCGAGCAGCGCGGACACCATCACGGCCGAGCTGTGCAGCCTGCTCCAGCTGCCGCCGCAGTGCGTGGCGATGGGCAACGGCTCCACCGAGCTCATCACCTGGATCGACCACCTGCTCGTCCGCGAGTCCCTCGCCATCCCCGTCCCCACCTTCGGCCGCTGGACCGACCAGCCCATGGAGACCGGCAAGCGGGTCGACATGTTCCCGCTCCAGGAGTCCAGCGGGTTCGCCCTCGACCTCGCGCAGTACGCCGAGTTCATCCGTGCCCGGGGCACGCGCGTCGCCGTCATCTGCAACCCCAACAACCCCGACGGCGGCTTCCTGCACAAGCACGCCATCGTGCAGTTCATGGACGCCATGGCCGACCTCGACCTGGTCGTCATCGACGAATCGTTCCTGGAGTTCGCGGACGCCGAGGCCGAGCCGAGTGTCGTGCAGGAGGCGATGCTGCGGCCCAACGTCATCGTGCTGCGCAGCCTCGGCAAGAACTTCGGCCTGCACGGCATCCGCTTCGGCTACCTGGTCGCCAACCCCGCGCTCGCCGGGCGGGTCCGCTCCATGCTGCCCAAGTGGAACCTCAACTCCTTCGCCGAGCATGTCGTCTTCATGCTCAAGGAGCACGGCGCCGAGTACGCGCAGAGCCTCCAGCAGGTCCGGCGCGACCGGCTCGACATGGCCAGCCAGCTGTCCTCCCTTCCCGGGCTGACGGTCTACCCGTCGCAGGGCAACTTCCTCTTCGTGCGCCTCCCCGTGGGCGCCGAGGGCACCGTGGTCCGGGACCGGATGCTCACCGAGCACCGGATCCTGGTCCGCGAGTGCGGCAACAAGATCGGTTCGTCCAGCCGCTTCCTGCGTCTCGTCGTGCGCCCCCAGGTGGACGTGCGTCGCCTGGTGTCCGGCCTGGAACAGGTGCTCTACGGGACGTCCAGGAGGGGAGCCGCCGTACCCGAGCTGGGCAATGGGACCAGCTACAGCTCGGGTACGGCGGCAGTGGACCGTCTGGTGAGCGAGACCAACGGATCCGGTATGCGGGGCCTTGCCGCGCAGGCCACCGGCGGTGGCGCTCCAGGGCCCGCCGTCGCTCCGGCTGCCGCCGGCACCGGTATGCCGCTCCCCGCCGCCGCGTCCGCCGTGCCGGCGGGTGCCGTGCCCGCCGGCCGGGCGGCGGGATGCCGATGCCGGCGGCGGCGCAGGTCGGGCAGGGTGGACAGACCGGGCAGGGTGTGCACTTCGGGCAGATGGGGCAGCAGCAGATGCCTCAGTCCGTCCCACAGCCTGTGCCCCAGTCCGTCCCACAGCCTGTCCCGCAGTCTGTGCCCCAGCCTGCGCCTCAGCCGGCGCCCCAGCCCATGGCCGCGCCGGCGCCGCCACTGGCCCCTGTGGCACAGACACCGGCTCCGGTCCCGGCACCTGCACCGGCTCCCATGCCGGCCGCCACCGGGCCCACGCCGCCGGGGGTTCCCGCGCGGGGTGGGCTGACGGCGGCGCAGGTCAGAGGGACGAATGGGCTTTCGCCTGCGCCGGCGACCGGGTGGCCGGGGGCGCAGGCGTGGCCCAACGCGGCGGGGATGGGGCAGGCCGGGTAGTGCCCCCTCGCCGTAGGCGGTTTCGGTGCGCGGCGGGTGCGGGTCCGTTGTGGCTCGTCGCGCAGTTCCCCGCGCCCCTGAAGGGCCGATCACGCTAAACCGGGTTCAGCCTCCACTGTTGGCAGGCGTTGTTGAGCCATGACCACTGGCGTACGTCCGCACTGTCCGTAGTCGCGCAGTTCGCCACGTCGGCTACTTTGCCCGTGGCCTTGTTGACGATGCGGACGTAGCCGCCGTCCGTGGCGAGGAACTGGTACCGCTGGCAGGTGTTGTTCAGCCAGGACCACTGGCGGAGGTCCGCGCCGTCGGCGGTCGAGCAGTCTGCCGTGTCGAGGACCTTGCCGGTGGCGGCGTTCACCAGGCGGTGGGTGTCGTCGCCCAGGTCCTCCAGGCGCCAGCGCTGGTTGGTTCCGCCGTTGCAGGTGTACTGCACGACGTTGGCACCGTCGGCCGACGAACTGCCCGCCACGTCCAGGCACTTGCCGCTGTTGCGGTTGGTGACCGTGTAGGTCGTCGAGACGGCGGACGGCTCACCCGAGGGTCCTGGCAGGGAAGCTCCCAACCGGACCGGCGTGCCGAAATTCGGGGTGCCGTCCGAGTTCCAGGTGAACTTCTGCGCCCGGGTCGTACGGCCGTTGTCGCAGCCCTCGGACGCGGAGTCGTTGGCGTGGTAGACGATCCAGTTCTCGCGGCCGTCGGGTGAGGTGAAGAAGCCGTTGTGGCCGGGCCCGTACACCCCGCTGGCGTCACTGCGCTGGAAGACGGGCGTGGACTTCTTCGTCCAGGAGGATGCGGACAGCGGGTTGGAGCCGGTCAGCTCCAGTTGCCCGAGTTTGTAGTCGGGCGTCCAGCAGCCGCTCGCGGAGTAGATCAGGAAGGTCCGGCCGCCGCGTTGCAGCACCTCCGCGCCCTCGTTGACGGTGCCGCCCTGCCGCTCCCAGGCGTGCGTCGGTGTCGAGATCGTCGAGTAGGAGCCGCTGACGGTGTACGGGTTGGACATCGGCGCGATGACGAGGTTCTGCGTCCCGCCGGTGGTGATCGCGCTGCCCAGCATGTACAGCCGGCCGCCCACGTTCATCAGGCTCGGGTCCAGCATCCAGGCGGAGTTGAGCTGCCCCTTGTAGGTGTAGGGGCCCATGGGGTCGGAGCCGGCGCTCTCCAGCACGTGGCTGCGCTGCGTGGGGTTGTAGTCGGACACGTTCTGCCCGGCGACGTAGTACAGGTACCAGCGGCCGCCCACGAAGTGCAGCTCAGGTGCCCAGATGTTGCAGCACCGGGAGGCGGCGTCGCCCTTCCACACCTGCACGCTGGGCGCGGTGGAGAGCCCGGCGAGGGTGGCGGACTTGCGGATGGTGATGACGTCGGTCCAACTGGTCGTCACCAGGTAGTAGTTGCCGTCGTGGTAGGAGATCCAGGGGTCGGCGCCCTTGACGGACTTGACCGGGTTGGCGAACGAGGCGGCGCTCGCGGTGGGCTGGCCGAGGGTGAGGGCGAGCAGCAGGACGGCCAGCAGGGTCAGTAGGCGACGGGCCATCCGCTGCTCCAGTTCAGGAGGTTGACGCCGAGCTTGGGCGTGCCGTTGTCGTTGCCGTCGTAGTAGTGGTAGACGATCAGGTCGCCGTCGGTGTCCTTCAGGATCGACTGGCCGCCCGGGCCGATGACGCTGCCGTGCGACTCCAGGACGGGCGTGCCGCCGTTGTTCATCAGGTCGACGCCGTTCCTGTCGCGGTACGGCCCGGTGACACTGGAGGCCCGCCCGACCTTCACCTTGTACGTCGAGCTGGTGCCGGCACAGCAGGTGTCGTACGAGGCGAAGAGGTAGTAGTACCCGCCCCGTTTGACTATGAAGGGCGCCTCGACGGCCTTGGTCCCGGTGGGGCGGGAGGCGAGTGAGTAGCGGGTGGTGTTGGAGGAGACCTGCTTCCCGGTGGCGGGGTTGATCTGGATCATCTTGATCCCGGTCCACCAACTGCCGAAGGACAGCCACCACTTGCCGTCGTCGTTCACGAAGAGGTTCGGGTCGATGGCGTTGAAGTCGCTGGCGGAGTTCGACGTGTAGACCGTGCCCTGGTCGGTCCAGCTGCCCGGCTGGCCGGTGCTGGAGGTCGCGAGGCCGATGGCGGACGTGTTCGAGCCGAACTTCGAGACGGAGTAGTACATCAGGTACTTGCCGCCGTGGTACGAGATGTCCGGCGCCCAGGCCTCCGGGACGGAGGAGTAGTTCCGCCACCAGCCGGGCCGGCTGGAGAAGGCGTCGCCGCCGTTGCGGAAGGCCGTGCGGTCACCGGACGATTTGCTGGCGATGCCGCCGCCGGTCGCGTAGAGCAGGTACTGACCGGACGAGGTGCGGAGCATCGACGGGTCGTGGGTGACGATGTCACCGGTGACCCGGCCGGGGTTGGGATACGCGGACGCCGCACTCGGCATCAGGGCGAGCAGGGCTGCGGCGGGGAGGGCGAGCAGGGCGGTTCTCCTGCGCAGGATGGAGCGGCTCATACGGTCCTCCTTGCGGTGGGGGTGACACTGGCCGACATTTCGAACAGCGATCGCAAGTTCGAACGGACCGTAGAATCGAACGTCTTGCGCGTCAATGGTCCGCGCAGCAACAACTGTGACCGGCCGGGAGCAGCTCACACCCCACACGGCCTGACCGGCAAAGCCCTTGACGGCACATCACTTTGCCGAACACACAGTCCTCTGACAGCAACCACTCCCAGCCGCGGCTGCGGAGGCCACGGGGGTGGTGGGGTCGGCGTCTGTCCTGGCGGCGGCGCCGACCGCCAGGGTGGCGGCGGTGGCGCCGGTCACCATCAGGACGGCACGGCGTTCCGCTCCGACATCAGCGAGGACAAGTCCCTGGTCGAGGTCTGGCACGCCGACGCGCTCGGCGAGTACTCCGGCTTCGTGGGCGACAACGGCCACGACGAACCCGACAACGGCACGTTCCTGCGCGGGGGCGTCCTCACCGGCTCCAACAGCATCGCGAAGATCACCTCGGCCTGCCCCGGCTGGTACCAGGGCCGCTGTGTCCACATCCACATCAAGGTCCACACGGACGTGACCCTGACCCCCGACGGCTCCTTCACCGGCGGTCAGGAACTCCACACAGGCCAGCTCTTCTTCAACGAGACGATCACGAGGAGGGTCGCGTCGCTCCCCCAGTACGCCGTCAACACGGTCCCCCGGACCACCCTCGCCCAGGACTCGATCTACGACGACGGGGGCGCGGCATCAGGCCTCCTCACGCTCACCCAGCTCGGCAGGCGAGTTCCCCGTGGTCGCCGTCGACCTGCCGGGGCACGGGTCCCGTTCCGCCGGGGAACGACCGGTTGCTGCGCAGGATGTATCCCGCCGAGGTCGTCGAGGCCACGATCCGGTCCGGTTACGCCTTTCACACCCTGTCCGCCGCCTCGGGCGAGGTGCTGGGGCGTTTCGACGCGGACGCGATGCGTCTTGTGGCGGCTCCGGTGCTCATCCTGAACGGTGAGAAGGACGGCGTCTTCCGGTCCGGCGAGGCGGAGTTCGCCCGGGCGCATCCGCCCGCCCGCGTCGAGCTGATCCCGGGAGCCCGGTATCTCGCGAACTTCGACGATCCGGTCGCCTTCCGCGATGCGGTCCGCCGCTTCGCCCGACAGCTGGGCAACAGCGCATGACCTGGGCGGCCCACCCGGCCCAACGCCCCGGTGAGCCGCCCCTCATCCCGTCAGGACTTCCCCGGGCACTCCTTCCACGCCATGTGGTACACCGTGCTGATGTCCCCGTCCGTCGAGTCCATCGTCATGAAGCTGACCTTGTCGGCCGACTGCGTACCGGCGTTGACCCGGAGCTCGGTGTTGATGTTGAAGTTGCGCTGGACTCCGCAGGGCGCGTAGACCAGTTGGGCCCAGTCCGTCTCGTCGGTGGCCTGCCAGTTGTCGTTGTAGGGGCCGCTGAAGGGATGGTTCCTGGACACCGTGCTGGGCGAGCCCTGGAAGTAGTACGAGGCTCGCTGGGAGCCGCTCGCGCCGCGCTGGAGTGAGGCGAAGCCCCGGTAGTCGGCGCTGGCGATGGCGTAGGTGAAGCCCTGGGGCACGTGGACGATCAGGCTGAGCTGGCAGTTCCTGCGGAACGCGGTCGGGTCGGAGCCCCCGCCGGCCTGAGCGAGGTAGTCGCTGTAGGTGACCGTGAACGCCGTGTTGTCCTCGGAGACGGCGACCGCCGCCGTGCCCTGCGGACAGCCGGAGCCGTTCACCGTGGCGACCTTGATGACGATCTTGTCCGGGGGCGGGTCGACGAACCCGGAGGACGGGGATTGTGCGGGGAGTGCGCTGGTGAGGAGCGCGGCTACCGCGCCGCTCAGGAGCAGGCCACCGGCCATGGTTCTCCCATCCGTTCGTGGGGGGTGGAACACGAATAGACATGAACATGTCAAGACGACAGCGCATGCGCGCCCGACCTGTGACCATTCCATGGAGGAGCTGTGAAGGCCGGGAGCGGTCGCATCGTACGCAGGGCTGAGGGGGTCGGCCAGGGCGGTCTCCGGCCATTCACAGTGGCGGGATCACACCAGGGGAAGGGGCGCGCGGCCCGTCCACGCGGGCCCCGTCGGCACCAGCAGTACCGGGGGGCGCATAAGGTGCGTTAGCAGTGCGTCAGACCAGGACACCCCGAGGACGCGATGAGGATCACCCACCGGCTCCCCCGCGGACGCGGCCCGTCACGGGTTCTCCCGGGCCACGGCCCGCTACGGGTTCTCCCAGGCCGCCGGCTCCGCCGCCAGCCGCTCCACCGGCTCGGGCAGCGCGCCGGCCGCGAGGTCGGCGATCGTCACGCCCTCCAGGATCCTGCGCACATTGGCCCGCAGGGCGATCCACAGCGGCAGCAGCGGCTCGGCCGTGCCGGAGTAGGCGAGGCCGGTCGGACGCTCGCCGCGCACCGAGACGATCGGTCCGTCCACGGCCCGGATCACGTCCGCGACCGTGATCTCCGCAGCCTCCCGGGCCAGCCGGTAACCGCCGCCCCCGCCGCGCCGGCTGTCGACGACACCACCGCGGCGCAGATCGCCGAGGATCCCCTCCAGGAACTTGTGGGGGATGTCCTGCGCGGTGGCGACGGCCTCCGCCTTGACCGGCCCTTCGCCCTGCCGGACGGCCAGTTCCACGACCGCTCGTACCGCGTAGTCCGCACGTGCCGAGATCCTCATACGACCATTGTCGCGGTCGGCCCGTAGACAATGACCCACCAGCACCACGTACGGCACGGCAGCACAACAGGAGGCGCTCCCTTGGAGCTCAGCAGGCGTACCTTCCACGCTCTCGCCGGCACGGCGGCGCTCGGCTTCGCGCTGACCGGCAGCGGGTCGCCGACCTCCGCCAACCCGGCACGGACCGTGCCCACGGGCCCGCCGCCCCCGGTGCCGAGCGCCGACGGCAGGCGGCACGAGGTCGGCTTCGACCGGTACTCGCTGCTGGTCGACGGCCGGCGCCTCGTCCTCTGGTCGGGCGAGCTGCACCCCTTCCGGCTGCCGAGCCCGTCCCTGTGGCGGGACATGCTGGAGAAGATGCGTGCCCACGGCTACAACGCCGTCAGCGTGTACGTCGCCTGGAACCACCACTCCCCGCCCCCGGCCGGTACGACTTCACCGGTGTGCGGGACCTGGACCTGTTCCTTCGCATGGCCGCCGAGACCGGTCTGTACGTGATCCTGCGGCCCGGCCCGTACATCAACGCCGAGGTCGACGCCGGCGGCTTCCCCGGCTGGCTGACCGCGACCGAGGGCACGGCCCGCACCTCCGACCCGACGTATCTGCGGTACGTCGACGAGTGGCTGACCGCCGTCAACGCCATCGTCGCCAAGCGCCTGTTCACCCGGGGCACCGGCACGGTCCTGCTGTACCAGATCGAGAACGAGTACGACGCGCACGTCGACGAGCCGACCGGGCGCGCCTACATGTCCTACCTGTACGAGAAGGTCCGCGCCGACGGCATCGACGTGCCGCTGTTCCACAACGACAAGGGGAGGAACGGGGACTGGGTCCCGGGGTCGTTCGGCACCGGCGGTGAGAAGGGGCGCTGGCTGTACGGGTTCGACGGGTATCCGGAGCCGGACGAGGTGCCGCCCGACTGGGGGCACTTCGGGACCGGCGGGGTGAAGGGCGGGGCCACGGCCAGTCCGCGCACGCCCGGGTTCGTGCCCGAGTTCGGCGGGGGCTGGTTCGACCCGTGGGGCGGGTCCTGGTTCGACGGGAAGGGCTACGCCGAGGCCCGCCGGACCCGGGACGCGGCGTACGAGCGGCGCTTCTACCTCACCAACCTCGCCAACGGCATCACGCTGCACAACGTCTACATGACGTACGGCGGCACCTCCTGGGGCTGGCTGCCCGCTCCGGTCGTCTACACCTCCTACGACTACGGCGCGGCGTTCGACGAGGCCCGCAACGCCACACCCAAGCTCGCCCCGATGCACCAGATCGGGCAGTTGCTGCGGTACGTGCCGGACCTCGCCAGGCTGGACCGGGCGAAGGCCGTACGGGCCACCGACGAGCGGATCAAGGTCTACCACCTGGCCAACCCCGACACCGGCGCCCACTTCTACGTCCTGCGCAACGACTCCGAGAAGGCGGTCACCTCGACACTGCCGGACGCCGGGATCGACGTGCCGGTCACGGTCCCGGCCCGGGACGCCAAGCTGATCGCCGCCGGGCTGAAGCTCGGGAAGCGGACGCTGGTGCACGCCACCGTGCAGCCGATGCTGAGCCTGACCGCCGGGCGGCAGGAGATCGCGGTGTTCGCGGGCCGGCGGGGCGATCTGGCGCAGGTCGTACTGGACTGCGCGGACGAGCCGACGCCCATGCGGCTGGACGCGGAGCCCGCGTGGTCCTGGAACCTCGGCAAGCTCAACGTCACCGCTCCGCTCGGCGCCGGCGGGCTGAGCCGGGTGCGCGTCGAGGGCGACGGCGTGGACACGACGATGCTGCTGCTGTTCGCCGACGACGCGACGGCCCTCAGGCTGTGGCCGTACGAGACGCCGTCCGGCCCGCTCCTCGTCTACGGCCCGGCGCTGCTGCGGTCGGCCACGCTGCGCGGCTCCACGGTCCACCTCACCGGCGACACCACCGCGCAGACCGGCCTGGAGGTGTGGGGGCCGCGCGGGATCACCCATGTCACGTGGAACGGGCGCCCGGTGCCCACCCGGATCAGCGCCTCCGGCAGTCTGCTGGCGCTGCGCCCGCTGCCCGGCGTGACCCGGCCGGCCCTGCCCGCCCTCGACGGCTGGCGGCGGCGGACCGAGAACCCGGAGGCCGACCCCGGCTTCGACGACTCCGGCTGGACGGCGGCCGACAAGGAGACATCGTTCAGCACGACGCCCGTACCCGACGGGCAGCCCGTCCTGTTCGCCGACGACTACGGCTTCCACTACGGCGACGTCTGGTACCGGGGCGAGTGGACGGACGGACGCGGCCTGGAGTCCGTGACCCTCGACTACAGCACGGGCACGCAGGGCCTGCTGATGGCCTGGCTGGACGGCAAGCCGCTGGGCACGCACCGGATGCCGGTGCCGGACAAGGACCGGGCGCGGCAGGGCACTTGGACGGCGAAGGCCACCTTCGACCTGCCGGAGGACCTGCGGAAGAGGTTCCGCGAGGACGGCCGCGACCGTGGCGACCGGCACGTGCTGTCCGTGCTCGTCCGGCGGATGCAGCACGACATGGACGGCACGGCGCGCGACACGCACAAGGCGGCGCGCGGGCTGACCGCCGTCACCTTCGAGGGCGCCTCCCCGAAGGTGACCTGGCGGATCCAGGGCGCGTCGGCCCCCGATCCCGTGCGCGGACCGATGAACAACGGCGGGCTCTACGGGGAGCGCGAGGGCTGGCATCTGCCGGAGTACGACGACGGGGACTGGAAGGACGCCGAACTGCCGCGTGCCGACCGGCGGCAGGGCGTCACCTGGTACCGGACGGACTTCCGGCTCGACGTCGAGCCCGGCGTCGACGCCTCCATCGGGCTCGTCCTCGACGACGACCCGGAGCGGGCCTACCGCGTCCAGATCTTCCTCAACGGCTGGAACATGGGCCAGTACATCAACGACGTAGGTCCGCAGCACACGTTCGTGCTGCCGAACGGGATCCTCCGCACACGTGGTGCCAACACACTGGCGTTGGCGGTGTTGTCCGACGGGACCACACCGTCGGGGCCCGGGGAGGCGCGGCTGACCCTGCTGGGCGCGGCGGCGGGAGGAGTGCCGGTCACACCGGTGTGACCGGATCGAGCCGTCCGTGTGCATTGCCTTCTCCGGCAGGCTGGTTCACCGTGTTGGCCTTTCATGGCTGCCGACAGGGAGGGGAACCTCGTGCGAAGACGGCGTTTCATAGGTGGATTAGGCGGAGTGGCCGGGGCCGGGCTCGGGCTCGCCCCGCTGCGGGGTGGTACGGCCTGGGCGGCTCCCGGCCTCCTGGGTGAGGCCCGCGAGTGGCAGGCCGTCGCCGCCCCGGCGGCCTCCCCCGCGGCCCAGTTGCTCGACGTGGCGGC
>KE354189.1 GCA_000415505.1 Streptomyces afghaniensis 772 | reverse complement strand
GCGGGACGAGGACGTGGTTGCGACGGGGCGAAGGGGCGGTGAACGGGGGGTGGCGTGACGCGCCGGGGTCGACATGAGAGGGGTCAGGAAGCGGCGCAGGGCCGTCCTCGTAGGCCTGCGGGTCGGCGTTCCACATGGCTCCGTGGGGCGCGTTGCCGACGGTACGGAGGGCGACCAGGTCGGGGCGGGCGTCGGCGAGCCGGCGGGAGAGGTGCCAGGGGGCCACCGTGTCGTCCGGTCCGTGGAGGACGAGCGCCGGGACCCCGGAGCCCGGCGGCGAGGGCCGCGTCCGGAGCGCGGTCGCCGTGGAGGCCGGTGCGGCCCTGTGTGGCGCGGACCGCCAGGGGCAGCAGCGCGCCCGGGGTGCGGCGGGCCGCGGCGAGGGCGCGCAGGGTAGCCTCCCAGCTGAGCACCGGGGAGTCCAGGACGAGCCCGGAGACGCGGTCGCGCAGCTCTGAGTGTGCGGCGGCGCGCAGGGCCATGGTGGCGCCGGTGGACCAGCCGTGCAGGACGACCTGCCGGGCGCCGTGGCGTACGGCGTGGCGGATCGCCGCGTCGAGGTCGCGCCACTCGGTCTCGCCGAGGTGGTTCAGGCCGTCGGGCGGGCGGGGTGCGCCCAGGTCGCCGCGGTAGGCGAGGGCGAGCACCGGGATGTGGCTGCGGTGCAGGAACCCCATGACGTTCATGGCGAGTTCCCGGGTGGTGCCGAGGCCGTGCACGGCGATCACCCAGGTGTCCCGGGCGCCGGGTACGAACCACGCGGGCAGGGCGCCGAGTTCGCCCGGGATGTCGACGTCGGTGTGTTCGATGCCGAGGGCGGCGCTCGGGTTGCCGACGTACACGTTCGGGGTGAGCCAGACCTTGTCGCCGGGTTTCAGGGTGCCGTGCGTGACGCGCTCCAGGCGGCGTACGACGGTGTCGGCGGAGTGCGGGGCGTCGGTCAGCACCGGGCCGACGACCGCGTGGGAGCCGTTGCCGGACAGGCCGTAGCGGCCTGGCCGCAGGGCGGCCAGGTCCCGGGTGAGGCTGATCTTCCCCGCGGTGGTGCCGTGCACGGTGAGCCGGGGTTCGGTGGGCAGGGGCCGGCCGGGAGGCGCCTTGAGCGCCGCGTCACTGGCGAACCGTCCGGCGGCCACGGCGGCCGCACCGACTCCGACCACGGCGGTGACGGCAGCGGCCGTCGCTCTGGCAGTGCGCACGACTCCAGTGTCCCGGCGGACCGGGCGACGGACCAGTGGGAGGCAGCCGCGGGGTGACGGGGGCGGACGGCCGGGGCGGGAGGTCAGCGGCGCTGGCCGTAGCCCCGTAGCTGTTTCTCCACCTCCGCCAGCTGCTCCCCCGACAGCAGGCTCGGGGACAGGCCCGGTACCGATGCGGCGGTCAGCCACAGGCGGCACATCCATTCCAGCTGGGCGGTGCGGTCGTAGGCCTGGTCCAGGGACGCGCCGTGGGTGACGGTGCCGTGGTTCTGGAGGAGGCAGCCGGAGCGGTCGGCGAGGGCGCGGAGCATGTTCTCGGCCAACTCGTCGGTGCCGTACGTGGCATACGGGGCGACCCGGACGGGTCCGCCGAGCGCGGCGGCCATGTAGTGGATCAGCGGCAGCTCGTTCACGAGCGTCGAGACGGCCGTCGCGTGCACGGCGTGGGTGTGGACGACGGCACGGGCGCCGGTCGTGTGGTAGACCGCGAGGTGCATGGGCAGCTCGCTGGTCGGCACGAGTGTGCCGAGGACCTGCCGGCCGTCGAGGCCGACGCCGGTCACGTCCTCCGGCCTCAGCCGGTCGTAGGGGACGCCCGACGGCGTGACCAGCACGGTGTCCCCGACGCGCACCGAGACGTTCCCGGACGTTCCGACGACGAGTCCGTCGGAGACGGTCCGGCGGGCCGTCGTGACGAGTTCCTCCCAGGCGCGCGCCTCCTCGGGGCGCACACTTCTCCGCCGCGGCTCCCCCGCACCCTGTCCGCCACCCCGGACGTCCCCCGCGCCCCGCCCGTTCCCTCGCTCCTCAGCCATGCGGCGATCCTGCCAGGCGGGCCCTCAACGCGCCGCCGGGCGGGGGCACTTTAGGCCGGAAGCCGCGCCTCCGTAAGGGCGCATACCGGGACAGACACCCCATGCACCTCTCTTGGCCGGAGATCTTCGGGCATTCAACGATCTCCCAGTACTCTCTGGGGGATTTGCCGTGCACGTCGCCATTCCGGGGGGAACCATGGCCCGTGACCGCATACCGTTCCGACGCCGAACCCGATGGCTCGCCGCGTACGCGGCGGCACTCGCCCTGGGAGGCACCGCCCTCGCCGAGGCTCCCGCCTCGGGGGCGAGCCGCCCGAAGGGACACGACGTCTCGTCGCACCAGAAGAACATCGACTGGCAGGACGCGAAGGCGAAGGGCGCCAGGTTCGTCTACGTCAAGGCGACGGAGTCCACCACCTACCGCAACCCCTACTTCGGCCGGCAGTACAACGGCTCGCGCACGGCGGGTCTCGTCCGCGGCGCCTACCACTTCGCGGTGCCCGACAGGTCGTCGGGCCAGGCACAGGCGGCGCATTTCGTACGCAATGGCGGCGGCTGGACCGCGGACGGCTGGACGCTGCCGCCCGCGCTCGACATCGAGTACAACCCGTACGACAAGAAGCACAAGTGCTACGGCCTGAGCAGGGCGAGGATGGTCGGCTGGATCAGGTCGTTCAGCGACGAGGTCGAGCGGCTCACCGGACGCCGCCCGGTGATCTACACGACCACCCACTGGTGGAACACCTGCACGGGCAGCAGCCGCGCCTTCGCCGCCGACCACCCCTTGTGGATCGCCCGTTACGACGCCGCGAGCGCGGGCACCCTGCCGGCCGGCTGGTCCTCGTGGACCTTCTGGCAGTACGACAACGGATCGGGGACCCTTCCGGGTGATCAGAACCTCTTCGACGGGTCACTCGATCGGCTGAAACAGTTCGCGCGCGGCGCCTAGCCTTCGGGGCGCGGGGAGCCCAAGGAGGACGGAACGACAGTCCTCGCTTGCGGACACCCCTGCGCCCCTCCCAGTTCATCTTCCGTTCACTCGGGTTACCTACGTTCGACGGGCCAACGACCTCGAACGATTGCCTGGGTAAATGGAAAGCTTCTCGCTGATCCTCGCGATTGTGGTGGTAACCGCACTCGCGTTCGATTTCACGAACGGTTTCCACGACACCGCGAACGCGATGGCCACGACCATTTCCACGGGCGCCATGAGGCCCAAGGTCGCCGTCGCCATGTCCGCCGTCCTCAACCTGGTCGGCGCCTTCCTGTCCGTGGAAGTCGCCAACACGATCTCCAAAGGCCTCGTCGACGAGGCCGGCATCCGTCCCGAGGTCATCTTCGCCGCCCTGGTCGGCGCGATCCTCTGGAACCTGCTGACCTGGCTGGTCGGTCTGCCGTCCAGTTCCTCGCACGCCCTGATGGGCGGCCTGATCGGCGCCACGATCGCCTCGGCGGGCGTCGGCGCGGTGCACGGCGACGTCCTGGTCACCAAGGTGCTGATCCCGGCGATCGCCGCCCCGGTGGTCGCGGGCATCGCGGCACTGCTCGCCACCCGGCTGACGTACTCCCTCGGCAAGAAGGCCGACGGCAAGGCCTCCGAGAAGGGCTATCGGGCGGGCCAGATCGCCTCCGCGGGCCTGGTCTCGCTGGCCCACGGCACCAACGACGCCCAGAAGACGATGGGTGTCATCACCCTCGCCCTGGTCGCCGGCGGCGCCGTCGCCCCCGACTCCGACCCGCCCATGTGGGTCATCCTCTCGGCGGGTCTCGCGATCGCGCTCGGCACGTACCTCGGCGGCTGGCGCATCATCCGCACCATGGGCAAGGGCCTGACCGACCTCCAGCCGCAGCAGGGCTTCGCCGCCCAGACCAGCGCGGCCACGGTCATCCTGGCCTCCTCGCACATCGGTTTCTCCCTCTCCACCACCCACTCCGTGTCCGGCTCGGTGATGGGCGCGGGGCTCGGCCGCAGGGGCGGCGTCGTCCGCTGGTCGACGGCGACGCGGATGTTCGTCGCGTGGGGTCTGACGCTGCCGGCGGCGGCCCTGGTGGGCGCGCTCGCCGAGTACGTCACCGGCTTCGGCAGCTGGGGCACCGCGGTGGTGGCCGTCTTCCTCGTGGCCTCCAGCGCGGCGATCTGGAAGATCTCGCGGCGTGAGGTCGTCGACCACACCAACGTCAACGACGCCGACGAGGCGGAGCCGGCCGGTGTGGTGACCACGGCGATGGCCGCGGTGACCCCGCCTCCGGCGGGCACGGCGACGGAGGACCCGGTGCCGTCGTTCCCGGCTCAGGCCGCCGCCGAGCGGACGCCCTCGACGACCACCACGGTCTGACCCCGCCGACCGGTAACAAGGAAGAGTCTCCGATATGAAGATCGACTGGGCGGCCCTCGGCTCCGTCTTCGGCGTCAGCCTCGTGGTCACCGTGGCCCTGGTGGGCCTGTTCACCCTCGGCATCACCGGCCTGTCCCGCCGCGAGCGGGCGGCCGCGGAGGGCGGGTCCGCGGGGCTCGCGGTGACGGGCGCGTACGCGTGCTTCGCGGCGTGTGCGGCTGCCGTGGGATACGGGATCTATCTGATCGTGGCCTGATCACGATCGACTCCGCCGGGCGGTACGGGACTTGGGTCCCGTACCGCCCGGTCGTCGTGTGGTGGGGGGACACCAACTCGGAGTCAGAGCGGCGGTGTGGGCTTCTCCACACTCTCCCCTCGCAGGTCAACGGCAAGTTGACGGCTGTTCCCGGCCGTGGTGGACTGCCGGGGCCAGTACGGCGGCAGGAGAGGAAGCCGGTGCGAGTCCGGCGCGGTCCCGCCACTGTCACCGGGGTAGCAATCCCCGGGAGCCAGGAACTCTCACCGCCGGTCTAGTCGAACCAGGGCGTGGACACCCTGAGTGAGGACATATCGCCATGCGCGGCTGCCGATCGAGGTTCAGTACCCCACCCCTGCCTGCCCCAGCGGCCGGCTGAGCCCATGGGTGCCGGTCGCGTCTTCGCGTACGGCGCCGCCGCCGGTCTGATCGGTGACCTGCTGCTCGGCGATCCCCGCCGGGGGCATCCGGTCGCCGTGTTCGGGCGGGCCGCGGGCGCCGTGGAACGGGTGTTGTGGCGGGACCACCGGGGGTGGGGCGCGCTGCACACCGCGGTGTGCGCCGGAGGTGCCGTCGCGCTCGGGGGCGTCGCCGCCCGTGCCGTGCGGGACTCCGCCGTCGCGTCCGCCGCGCTGACGGCTGCCGCCACCTGGGCCGTGGTCGGGGGGACTTCACTCGCGCGGGAGGCCCGGGCCATCGGGCGTGCCCTGGAGGCGGGGGACGTCGAGGGGGCCCGGGCGCGGCTGCCGCATCTGTGCGGGCGGGATCCTCAGGCGCTCGACGCCGACGGGATCGCCCGGGCCGTGGTCGAGTCCGTCGCCGAGAACACCTCCGACGCGGTCGTGGGGGCGCTCGTGTGGGGGGCCGTCGGCGGTGTGCCGGGACTCGTCGGGTTCCGGGCCGTCAACACCCTCGACGCCATGGTCGGGCACAAGTCGGCCCGGTACCGGCGCTACGGGTGGGCCTCCGCGCGGCTGGACGATCTCGCGGGCTGGCCCGGGGCCCGGCTGACCGCCGTGCTCGCGGTCCTGGCAGGAGACGATCCACGGGCAGCGGTGCGCGCCTGGCGTGCCGACGCCGCCAAGCATCCGAGCCCCAACGCCGGGCCCGTGGAGGCCTCGTTCGCGGGGGCGCTCGGGGTGCGGCTGGGCGGGACCCTGTCGTACGGCGGGCGCGTCGAGCACCGGCCCGTGCTCAACGGGTCCGGGCGCGCCGTCCGCACCCGGGACATCGAACGGGCCGTACGGCTGTCCAGGCGGGTCGGCTGGCTCGCGCTCGGCGTCTGTGTCGCCGCGCGCCGCATCGCGAAAGGGCGTACGTCATGACGGGCGGTGGACTCCTCGTCGCCGGTACCACCTCCGACGCCGGCAAGAGCGTCGTGACCGCCGGGATCTGCCGGTGGCTGGTGCGGCAGGGCGTCAAGGTCGCGCCCTTCAAGGCGCAGAACATGTCCCTCAACTCCTTCGTCACGAAGGAAGGGGCCGAGATCGGGCGCGCGCAGGCCATGCAGGCGCAGGCCTGCCGTGTCGAGCCGACCGCGCTGATGAACCCGGTGCTGCTCAAGCCCGGTGGCGAGAGCAGCAGTCAGGTCGTGCTGCTGGGCAAGCCGGTCGGGGAGCTGAGCGCACGCGGGTACCACGGGGGACGACAGCAGAAGCTGCTCGGGACCGTGCTGGACTGTCTGGAGCAGTTGCGGGGCACGTATGACGCGGTGATCTGTGAGGGGGCGGGCAGTCCCGCCGAGATCAATCTGCGCCGGACCGACATCGTCAACATGGGGATCGCCCGGGGCGCCGGGCTCCCCGTGCTCGTCGTCGGCGACATCGACCGGGGCGGTGTCTTCGCCTCGTTCTTCGGGACCGTCGCCCTGCTGTCGCGCGAGGACCAGGAGTGCGTCGCCGGGTTCCTCGTCAACAAGTTCCGGGGGGACGTGTCCCTGCTGGAGCCGGGGCTCGACATGCTCAAGGGGCTCACGGGACGGCCCACGTACGGCGTCCTGCCCTTCCGGCACGGGCTGGGGATCGACGAGGAGGACGGGCTGCGGGTCTCGCTGCGGGGGACGGTCCGGGAGTCCGTCGTCGCACCGCCGGTCGGCGAGGACGTGCTGCGCGTCGCTGTCTGTGCCGTTCCGCTGATGTCCAACTTCACGGACGTCGACGCGCTGGCCGCCGAACCCGGTGTCGTCGTGCGGTTCGTGGACCGGCCCGAGGAACTCGCCGACGCCGACCTCGTCATCGTGCCCGGGACCCGGGGGACCGTCCGTGCGCTGGAGTGGCTGCGGGAGCGGGGGCTCGCCGAGGCCCTGGTCCGCAGGGCCGCCGAGCAGCGGCCCGTCCTCGGGATCTGCGGCGGCTTCCAGATCCTCGGCGAGCACATCGAGGACGACGTGGAGAGCCGCCGGGGTCATGTCGAGGGGCTCGGGGTCCTGCCCGTGCGGGTGCGGTTCGCCCCCGAGAAGACCCTCACGCGGCCGGAGGGCGAGGCCCTCGGGGAACGCGTCGAGGGCTACGAGATCCATCACGGCGTCGCCGACGTCACCGGAGGGGACCCCTTCCTGGACGGCTGCCGGGTCGGCCAGACCTGGGGCACTCACTGGCACGGCTCGCTGGAGTCGGACGGGTTCCGGCGGGCCTTCCTGCGCGGGGTGGCGGCCGCCGCGGGGCGCCGCTTCGAGCCGGCGCCCGACACCTCGTTCGCCGCGCTGCGCGAGGAGCAGCTCGACCGGCTCGGCGACCTGATCGAACAGCACGCGGACACGGACGCGCTGTGGCGGCTCATCGAGTCGGGCGCGCCGCGAGGACTGCCCTTCATTCCACCGGGAGCGCCCGCATGAGCACTGTGTTGTTGTTGTCGACCGCCGACACGGACCTGCTGGCGGCCCGGGCCGCCTCCGGTGCCTCGTACCGGATCGGCAACCCGACCCGCGTGGACGTCCGGGAGGAGCTTCCCGCCCTCCTCGACGGCGCGGACATCGCCGTCGTACGGCTGCTCGGCGGCAAGCGGGCCTGGGAGGACGGGCTCGCCGCGCTGAGGGCGTCCGGCGTCCCGACCGTGCTGCTGGGCGGCGAGGCGGTGCCCGACGCGGAGCTGATGGCCGAGTCGTCGGTGCCGGCCGGTGTCGTGGCGGAGGCGCTGAAGTACCTCGTGGAGGGCGGGCCGGACAACCTCACCGAGCTGGCGCGGTTCCTGTCCGACACCGTGCTGCTCACGGGCGAGGGGTTCGCCGCGCCGCAGCGGATGCCGGAGTACGGCGTCCGGGGCGAGCGTGCACGGGTCGAGGGCCGGCCGACCGTCGGCGTGCTCTTCTACCGGGCGCATGAGCTGAGCGGCAACACCGCCTTCGTGGACACCCTGTGCGACGCGATCGAGGCGCGGGGCTCCAACGCGCTGCCCGTGTACTGCGGTTCGCTGCGGGGGGCCGACGCGGGGCTGTACGAGATCCTCGGGCGGGCGGACGCCCTCGTCGCCACCGTCCTCGCCGCCGGCGGCACCCACGCCTCGCAGGCCTCGGCGGGCGGTGACGAGGAGTCCTGGGACATCGGCGCCCTCGCCGAGCTGAACATCCCGGTGCTGCAAGGGCTGTGCCTGACGTCCTCGCGGCGCGCCTGGGAGGCGTCCGACGCCGCCCTGTCCCCCATGGACGCCGCGATGCAGGTGGCGATCCCGGAGTTCGACGGGCGGCTGATCACCGTGCCGTTCTCCTTCAAGGAACAGGGCGCGGACGACGTGCCCGTGTACGTGGCCGACCCGGAGCGGGCCGCGCGGGTGGCCGGGATCGCCGTACGGCACGCCCGGCTGAAGCACAAGGCGAACGCCGACAAGCGCCTCGCGCTGGTCTTCACCGCGTACCCGACCAAGCACTCGCGCGTCGGCAACGCCGTCGGGCTGGACACCCCGGCCTCGGCGGTGCGGGTGCTGGACGCCCTGAAGGACGCCGGATACGGCCTCACCGAGTACCCGGACCACGGCGACGAACTGATCCACCGGCTCATCGAGGCCGGTGGGCACGACGTGGAGTGGCTGACGGACGAGCAGCTGGCCGCCGCGCCCGCGCGGGTGCCGCTGGCGGACTACCGGGCCTGGTTCGACAAGCTCGACCCGGAGCTGCGGGACGCCATGACCGAGGCGTGGGGCGAGCCGCCGGGCAGCCTCTACGTCGACGGGGACGACATCGTGCTGGCGTCCCTGCAGTTCGGGAACGTCGTGGTGATGATCCAGCCGCCGCGCGGCTTCGGCGAGAACCCCATCGCGATCTACCACGACCCGGACATGCCGCCGTCCCACCACTACCTGGCGGCCTACCGCTGGCTGGAGAACAGTTTCGGCGCGGACGCGATCGTGCACATGGGCAAGCACGGCACGCTGGAGTGGCTGCCCGGCAAGGGCCTCGGGCTCAGCGGCGGCTGTGCCCCGGACGCCGTGCTCGGGGAGCTGCCGCTGATCTACCCGTTCATCGTCAACGACCCGGGCGAGGGCACCCAGGCCAAGCGGCGCGGGCACGCCACGGTCGTCGACCACCTGGTGCCGCCGATGGCCCGCGCCGACACCTACGGCGACCTGGCCAAGCTGGAGCAGCTCCTGGACGAGTACGCGCTCGTCTCCGACCTGGACCCGGCGAAGGCCCCAGCCGTGCGCGCGCAGATCTGGACCCTGGTGAAGGCCGCCGAACTGCACCACGACCTGCATGTCGACGAGCAGCCGGACGACGAGGCGTTCGACGAGTTCGTCATGCACATCGACGGCTATCTGTGCGAGATCAAGGACGTGCAGATCCGCGACGGCCTGCACATCCTGGGCGGCGGCCCGGTCGGTGAGCCGCGCGTCAACCTCGTGCTGGCGGTGCTGCGCGCCTCGCAGGTGTGGGGCGGGCAGGCCGACGCGCTGCCCGGGCTGAGGGCGGCGCTGGCGGAGCGCACTTCGGGCTGGTGGAGAAGGAACTGCTGGCCGAGCCGGGCGCTCCGGTGAAGGTGCCTGCGGAGCTGACGGAGCTGGTGGCGGGCCCTGCGCGCACCGCCGCCGACGCCATCGACCTGCTGGAGCAGTTGTGCCGGCGGATCGCGGAGGGCATGGAGGAGCGCGGCTGGGCGGTCGCCGAGGTCCCGGCGCTGGTCCGGGAGGTGCTCGGCGGGGACGTCGCCGACGCCGTGGCGGTGCTGGAGTTCGCCTGCACGGAGGTCGTGCCGCGGCTGGCCAGGACCACCGACGAGATCGGGCACATCCTGCGGGCCCTGGACGGCGGTTACGTCCCGGCCGGCCCCTCCGGCTCGCCGACCCGCGGCCTGGTCAACGTCCTGCCGACGGGACGCAACTTCTACTCCGTCGACCCCAAGGCGATCCCGTCCCGGCTGAGCTGGGAGGTCGGGCAGTCGCTCGCGGACTCGCTGGTGCAGCGGTACCTGACCGACACCGGTGAGTACCCGAAGTCCGTCGGCCTGACGGTGTGGGGCACCTCGGCCATGCGCACCCAGGGTGACGACATCGCCGAGATCCTTGCGCTGCTGGGCTGCCGGCCGGTGTGGGACGACGCCTCGCGCCGGGTGACCGGGTTCGAGGTGATCCCCCCGGAGGAGCTCGGCCGGCCGCGCATCGACGTGACGGTCCGGATCTCCGGCTTCTTCCGGGACGCGTTCCCGCATGTGGTGGGGCTGATCGACGACGCCGTCCGCCGGGTCGCCGAGCTCGACGAGCCCGCCGAGCAGAACTACGTCCGGGCGCACGCCGACGAGGACACCGCCGAGCACGGCGACCGGCGCCGGGCGACCGCCCGGATCTTCGGCTCCAAGCCGGGGGCGTACGGGGCGGGTCTGCTGCCGCTGATCGATGCCCGCAACTGGCGCTCCGACGCGGACCTCGCCGAGGTGTACGCGGTGTGGGGCGGCTACGCCTACGGGCGGGGGCTCGACGGGCGGGCCGCGCGTGGGGACATGGAGACGGCGTTCCGGCGGATCGCGGTCGCCGCGAAGAACGTCGACACGCGCGAGCACGACCTCGTCGACGCCGACGACTACTTCCAGTACCACGGCGGCATGGTCGCCATGGTCCGCCATCTGACGGGCGCGAGCCCCGAGGCGTACGTCGGGGACTCGGCCACCCCGGACCAGGTGAAGACCCGCACGCTGGGCGAGGAGACGCACCGGGTGTTCCGCGCCCGGGTGGTCAACCCGCGCTGGATGGCGGCCATGCGGCGGCACGGCTACAAGGGCGCCTTCGAGATGGCCGCGACGGTGGACTACCTGTTCGGGTACGACGCCACAGCCGGGGTCGTGGACGACTGGATGTACGAGAAACTCAGCGCCGAGTACGTCTTCGACCCGGAGAACCGGGAGTTCATGAAGACGTCCAACCCCTGGGCGCTGCGCGGCATCACCGAGCGGCTGCTGGAGGCCGCCGACCGCGGACTGTGGGCGGAGCCGGACGCGGAGACGCTGGACCGGCTGCGTGCCACGTACCTGGAGCTCGAAGGCGACTTGGAAGGTGACGAGAAGTGAGCACCCCGTTCCCGTTCACGGCCGTGGTGGGCCAGGACGACCTGCGGCTCGCACTGCTGCTGAACGCCGTGTCGCCGGCGGTCGGCGGTGTGCTGGTGCGCGGTGAGAAGGGCACCGCCAAGTCGACGGCCGTGCGGGCGCTGTCCGCGCTCATGCCGGAGGTGGACGTCGTCCCCGAGTGCCGCTTCTCCTGCGACCCCGCCTCCCCCGACCCCGTCTGCCCGGACGGGCCGCACGCGCCGGGAACCGCCGGGCAGTCCCGTCCGGCCCGGATGGTCGAACTGCCCGTCGGCGCCTCGGAGGACCGGCTGGTGGGCGCGCTGGACATCGAGCGGGCGCTGTCGGAGGGCGTGAAGGCCTTCGAGCCCGGCCTGCTCGCCGCCGCGCACCGCGGGATCCTCTACGTGGACGAGGTCAACCTCCTCCACGACCACCTGGTCGACCTGCTGCTGGACGCGGCGGCGATGGGCGCCTCGTACGTGGAACGCGAGGGCGTCTCCGTACGGCACGCGGCCCGGTTCCTGCTCGTCGGCACCATGAACCCGGAAGAGGGCGAGCTGCGGCCGCAGTTGCTCGACCGGTTCGGGCTGACCGTGGAGGTCGCGGCCTCGCGGGAGCCCGACCAGCGGGTCGAGGTCGTCAGGCGGCGGCTCGCCTACGACGCCGATCCCGACGGCTTCGCCGCCCGGTGGGCGGACGAGGAGGCCGATGTACGGGCGCGGATCATCGCGGCGCGGGAGCTGCTGCCGTCCGTGCGGCTGGGCGACGGGGCGCTGCGGCAGATCGCGGCGACCTGCGCGGCCTTCGAGGTGGACGGCATGCGCGCCGACATCGTGATGGCGCGTACGGCGACCGCGCTGGCTGCCTGGGCCGGGCGTACGGACGTGCTCGCGGAGGACGTCCGGCAGGCCGCGTTGCTCGCGCTGCCGCACCGGCGGCGGCGCAACCCCTTCGACGCGCCGGGGCTGGACGAGGACAAGCTGGACGAGACCCTGGAGGAGTTCTCCGGGGACGACGACCCGGACCCGGATCCGGACCAGGGGCCGGACGGGCCCGACGGAGGCGGCGGGGGCGGCGGGCAGCCGGAGCCCGACGAGGGCCCCCAGGGCGATGACACCGGGGCTCCGCCCGAGGCCGGGGAGAACGGGCAGCCGCAGCCGTCGGGCGCCGGTGAGCAGTCGGCCGTACGGGCTGCCGAGCCGTTCCGGACCAAGGTGCTGAGCGTGCCCGGGATCGGCGAGGGTGCCGCCGGGCGGCGTTCGCGGGCGCGCACCGAGCACGGGCGGACGACCGGGTCCCGGCGGCCGCGGGGCGCGCTCACCAAGCTGCACCTGGCGGCGACCGTGCAGGCGGCGGCGCCGCACCAGCGGGCGCGCGGGCGGTCCGGGCCGGGTCTTGTCGTGCGCCGGGACGACCTGCGGCAGGCGACCCGCGAGGGGCGCGAGGGCAATCTCGTGCTGTTCGTCGTGGACGCCTCCGGGTCGATGGCGGCGCGGCAGCGGATGAGTGCCGTGAAGGGGGCCGTGCTGTCGCTGCTGCTGGACGCGTACCAGCGGCGCGACAAGGTGGGCCTGGTGACGTTCCGGGGTTCGGAGGCGGACGTCGCGCTGCCGCCTACCTCGTCGGTGGACGCGGCGGCGGCCCGGCTGGAGTCGCTGCCGACCGGCGGGCGTACGCCGCTCGCCGCCGGGCTGCTGCGCGCGCACGACGTACTGCGGGTGGAGCGGCTGCGGGACCCGGCGCGGCGGCCGCTGGTCGTGCTGGTGACGGACGGGCGGGCCACCGGAGGCCCGGAGCCGGTCGCCCTGGCCGGGCGGGCGGCACGGCTGTTCGTGGCCGAGGGCGTCGCGTCCGTCGTCGTGGACTGCGAGGCCGGGCCGGTGCGCCTCGGGCTCGCCGGGCAGCTCGCCGGTGAGCTCGGCGGCACCGCCGTGACGCTGGACGAGCTGCGGGCCGACTCGATCGCCGGGCTGGTCAGGGATGTGCAGGGGACTTCGAGGAGGGCCGCGTAATGCCGCAGGGACAGCCGAGTGTCATTCCGGACGACGGTCTGACGACCCGACAGCGCCGGAACCGGCCGCTCGTGGTCGTGCACACGGGCGTCGGCAAGGGCAAGTCGACGGCCGCCTTCGGGCTCGCGCTCAGGGCCTGGAACCAGGGCTGGCCGATCGGGGTGTTCCAGTTCGTCAAGTCGGCGAAGTGGAAGGTCGGCGAGGAGAACGCGCTGCGTGTGCTCGGTGCCTCCGGCGAGGGCGGGTCCGTCGCCTGGCACAAGATGGGCGAGGGCTGGTCCTGGGTGCAGCGCGACGCACAGCTGGACAACGAGGAGAAGGCCCGGGAGGGCTGGGAGCAGGTCAAGCGGGACCTGGCGGCGGAGACCTACCGGCTGTACGTGCTGGACGAGTTCGCCTACCCGATGCACTGGGGGTGGGTGGACACCGACGAGGTCGTGGACGTCCTGCGGAACCGGCCCGGTACGCAGCATGTGGTGATCACGGGGCGCAACGCCCCGGAGAAGCTCGTGGACTTCGCCGACCTCGTGACCGACATGTCCAAGGTGAAGCACCCGATGGACGCGGGGCAGAAGGGGCAGAGGGGCATCGAGTGGTGATGTCCTCGTCCGTGCCCCGGCTGGTCGTGGCCGCGCCCTCGTCGGGCAGTGGCAAGACCACCGTCGCCACGGGGCTGATGGCCGCGTTCGCCGCGCGGGGGCTCGCCGTGTCCCCGCACAAGGTCGGGCCGGACTACATCGACCCCGGGTACCACGCGCTCGCGACCGGGCGGGTGGGGCGCAACCTCGACGCGTATCTGTGCGGTCCTGAGCTGGTCGGGCCGCTGTTCCTGCACGGGGCGCGCGGGTGCGACCTCGCCGTCGTCGAGGGCGTGATGGGGCTGTACGACGGGGCCGCCGGGGAGGGGGAGCTGGCCTCCACGGCGCATGTCGCGAAGCTGTTGCGGGCGCCGGTGGTGCTGGTCGTCGACGCGTCGTCGCAGTCGCGGTCGGTGGCGGCGCTGGTGCACGGGTTCGTCTCCTGGGATCCGGAAGTGCGGGTCGGGGGCGTGATTCTGAACAAGGTCGCGTCGGACCGGCACGAGGAGATGTTGCGGGAGGCGTTGGAGCAGACGGGGGTGCCGGTGCTCGGGGTGTTGCGGCGGGCTCCGCAGGTGGACACGCCGTCGCGGCATCTGGGGCTGGTGCCGGTCGCCGAGCGGCGGGCCGAGGCCGTGGAGGCGGTTGCGGCGATGGCCGCGCAGGTCTCCGGCGGTTGTGATCTTGAAGCGTTGGCGGAGCTGGCCCGGAGTGCGGGGGTGTTGTCGTGCGAGGCCTGGGATGCGGCTGAGGCTGTGGCTCCCTCGCCCCCACCGCCCCTACCCTTCCCTTCCTCCAGGGGCTCCGCCCCTTCGACCCCGCCAGGGGGCTCCGCCCCCTGGACCCCCGACCGGCCTGAACGGCCTCGTCCTCGAACGCCGGACGGGCTGGTCGTCGCTGTCGCCGGTGGGTCCGCGTTCACCTTCTCCTACGCCGAGAACACCGAGCTGCTCGCCGCCGCCGGTGCCGATGTCGTGCCCTTCGATCCGCTGCGGGACGAGGAACTGCCCGAAGGGACGCGCGGGTTGGTGATCGGGGGCGGGTTCCCCGAGGTGTACGCCGCCGAGCTGTCCGCCAACGAACCCCTGCGCAAGGCCGTTGCCCACCTGGCGGAGAGCGGTGCGCCCGTGGCCGCCGAGTGTGCCGGGCTGCTGTATCTGTGCCGGGAGCTGGACGGACAGCCGATGTGCGGGGTGCTGGACGCCGGGGCGCGGATGACCGGACGGCTGACCCTGGGGTATCGGGACGCGGTGGCCGTCGGCGACAGTGTGCTCGCGGCGGCGGGGACACGGCTGCGCGGGCACGAGTTCCACCGGACCGCCGTGGAGCCCGGGGCGGGGGCCGAACCCGCCTGGGGCCTCAGGACCCCCCAGCGGCGCGTCGAGGGGTTCGTGCAGCGCGGTGTGCACGCGAGCTATCTGCACACGCACTGGGCGGCACAGCCCGGTGTCGCCCGTCGGTTCGTGGAGAGGTGCCGGACGTCATGAGCAGCAGGCTGGTCGGGGTCGGGGTCGGGCCGGGGGATCCGGAGCTGGTGACCGTCAAGGGCGTGAACGCCCTGCGGGAAGCCGAGGTCGTCGTAGTGCCCGTCATGGACACGGGCGAGCGCGGGCGCGCCGAGGCGACCGTGTTGCACTACGTGCCCGAGGAGAAGGTCGTCCGGGTCGTGTTCGCGCTGAACGAGCGGAGCGACCGGGCGCGGCGCGAGGCGGCCTGGGACGCGGCGGGCGAGCGGGTGGCCGAGCTGCTGCGAGGGCACGGTGCCGTCGCCTTCGCGACCATCGGGGATCCCAACGTGTACTCCACGTTCACGTATCTCGCCCAGACCGTCACCGAGCTGGTGCCGGGGACCGTCGTCGAGACGGTGCCCGGGATCACCGCCATGCAGGACCTCGCCGCGAGGTCGGGCGCCGTGCTGACCGAGGGGACCGAGCCGCTCACGCTCGTGCCCGTCACGGCGGGGGCGACGGTGCTCAAGGAGGCCCTCGCCGGGCCCGGGACCGTCGTCGCCTACAAGTTCGGCCGGCAGGCGCACGAGGTCGCCGAGGCGCTGCGGGAGACCGGGCGGATCGGCGACGCGGTGTGGGGGTCGGCGCTGGGGCTGACGGAGGAGTCGATCCGGCCGGCCGCCGAACTCGACGGCACTCCCCTGCCCTATCTGTCGACGCTCATCTCCCCCGCGCGGCGTGACGGCGGGCGGGGCGGAAAGCTCTGACGCGCCCGTCCCTCACCCCGCCCACCGGTAACCCCCCGTACGAGAGGACCAACCCCATGGCCGACGCCCCCACCGGCAAGGTGACCTTCGTCGGTGCCGGCCCCGGCGCCGCCGACCTGCTGACGTTCCGTGCCGCGCGCGCCATCGCCGAGGCCGACGTGGTGATCTGGGCGGCGAGCCTGGTCCAGGCGGAGGTCCTCCAGCACGCGCGCGAGGGTGCGGAGATCCTCGACTCGGCGGCCCTGTCCCTGGAGGACGTGGTGGCCGTGTACGAACGGGCGCGCGAAGAGGGGCTGAAGGTGGCCCGGATCCACTCCGGTGACCCCGCCCTGTGGGGCGGCACCCAGGAGCAGCTCGACCGGTGTACGGAGATCGGCCTCGCGACCGAGGTCGTGCCCGGGGTGTCCGCCTTCTCCGCCGTGGCCGCGCTCGCGCAGCGCGAGCTGACCATCCCCGAGGTCGCGCAGTCCGTCGTCCTGACCCGGCTCGGCGGAGGCAAGACGCCCATGCCGCCCGGGGAGGAGGTCCGTGAGTTCGCCAAGCACGGCACCACCATGGCGATCTTCCTCTCCGCCGCCCGCAGCGGGCAGCTGGTGCGGGAGCTGCTGGAGGGCGGTTATCCGACGACGACCCCGGTCGTGGTCGCGTACCAGGCGACCTGGCCGGAGGAGCTGGTCGTGAAGTGCACGATCGGCACGCTGGAGGAGACGGTCAAGGAACACAAGCTCTGGAAGCACACGCTGTTCCTGGTCGGCCCGGCGCTCGACGCGCACGGCACACGCTCGCACCTCTACCACCCGGGCCACTTCCACGGTTACCGCAAGGCCGACCCGGAGGCCCGCAAGGCCCTGCGCGAACGGGGTGCCCGCTCATGATCGTCCAGCCTCCCGTACCTGTCGAGCGCATGGAAGACATCGCAGAAGGAGTCGCTCAGTGATCGGCCTCATCTCCGCCACGGCGGCAGGAGCGGCTGCGCGGGACCGGCTGGCCGCCGCGTGGCCGGACCGCACGCGCGTGTACGAGGGTCCCGTCGGGGACGCCGTACGGGCCGCGTTCGCACAGTGCGAGCAGCTCGTGTGCTTCCTGGCGACCGGCGCGGTGGTGCGGCTGGTGGCGCCGCTGCTGTCCGGCAAGACGGCGGACCCGGGCGTGGTGTGCGTCGACGAGGGCGGCCGGTTCGCGGTGTCCCTGGTGGGCGGGCATGCCGGCGGAGCCAACGAACTCGCCCGAGAAGTCGGGGAGGTGCTGGGTGCCGAGCCGGTCGTGACCACGGCGACGGACGCGGCGGACCTGCCCGGCCTGGACACCCTCGGCCTGCCCGTGGAGGGCGATGTCGCCGGGGTCTCCCGGGCGTTGCTGGACGGTGAGGCGGTGGCGCTGCGGGCCGAGGTGGCCTGGCCGCTGCCGCCGCTCCCGGTGGCCGCCGAGGGGTCGTACACGATCCGGCTGACCGACCGGCTCGTCGAGACGGCCGAGCGGCAGGTGGTGCTGCGCCCGCCGTCGCTGGTCGTCGGGGTCGGGGCGTCGAAGGGCGCACCCGTCGAGGAAGTGCTCGGGCTGATCGAGGGCGTTCTGCGGGAGGCCGGGCTGTCCGCGGCGTCGGTCGCCGAGCTCGCCACCGTCGACGCCAAAGCGGAGGAGCCCGGCATCGTCGAGGCCGCCCGGCGGGTCGGTGTGCCCCTGGTGACGTACTCCGCCGGGGAGTTGGCCGCAGTCGACGTGCCCAATCCGTCCGACGCGCCCCTGGCCGCCGTCGGCACCCCCTCGGTCGCGGAGGCCGCCGCCCTGGTGAGCGGGGGCGAACTCCTCGTCCCCAAGCGGAAGTCGGCCGCGAGCCCCGCCATGGCGACCTGTGCCGTCGTACGGCGCCCGGGGCGCGGGCGGCTCGCGGTGGTCGGGCTCGGGCCGGGTGCCCGGGACCTGCTCACGCCGCGCGCGAAGGCGGAACTCCGGCGCGCTTCCGTGCTCGTCGGACTCGACCAGTACGTCGAGCAGATCCGCGATCTGCTGCGGCCCGGCACCCGGATCCTGGAGTCGGGCCTCGGGGCCGAGGAGGAGCGGGCGCGCACGGCCGTCGAGGAGGCCCGCAAGGGGCGGGCCGTCGCGCTGATCGGCAGCGGGGACGCGGGCGTGTACGCCATGGCCTCGCCCGCGCTCGCCGAGGCCTCCGACGACATCGACGTGGTCGGTGTGCCCGGCGTGACAGCGGCGCTCGCGGCCGGCGCGATCCTGGGCGCCCCGCTGGGCCACGACCACGTGTCGATCAGCCTGTCCGACCTGCACACGCCGTGGGAGGTCATCGAGCGGCGGGTACGGGCGGCGGCCGAGGCCGACATCGTGGTGACGTTCTACAACCCGCGCTCGCGCGGCCGCGACTGGCAGCTGCCCAAGGCGCTGGACATCCTCGCCGAGCACCGGGCGCCGACGACGCCGGTCGGTGTCGTGCGCAACGCCTCGCGGCCGGACGAGTCCGCCCGGCTCACGACGCTGGCCGCGCTCGACCCGGCGACGGTCGACATGATGACGGTCGTCACCGTGGGCAACACCGCGACCCGCGAGATCGCCGGGCGCATGGTGACGCCGCGCGGCTACCGCTGGCAGGAGGAGCCCGAGTGAACCGCGCCGTCCACCACCCCACTTCCGCCGAGGAGAACCTGTGACCACCCCGCCCGCCCTGCTCATCGCCGGCCACGGCACCCGTGACGACGCCGGAGCCGAGGCGTTCCGCGACTTCGTGCGGGAACTGGGGGCCCGCCACCCGGAACTGCCCGTCGCGGGCGGCTTCATCGAACTGTCCCCGCCGCCGCTGGGCGAGGCCGTCGCCGAGCTGGTGGAGCGGGGCGTACGGCGGTTCGCGGCAGTGCCGCTGATGCTGGTGTCCGCCGGGCACGCCAAGGGCGACATCCCGGCGGCGCTGGCCCGCGAGCAGGAGCGGCACCCCGGGACGTCTCGTACACGTACGGGCGCCCGCTCGGCCCGCACCCGGCACTGCTGAACGTGCTGGAGCGGCGGCTGGACGAGGCGCTGGGCGGCACGCGGGGCGCAGCCGGGTGACGGGCCGATGTGACGGTGCTGCTGTGGGGCGCGGGTCGACGGACCCGGACGCCAACGCCGAGGTGCACAAGGCGGCCCGGCTGCTGTGGGAGGGGCGCGGGTACGCGGGGGTCGAGACGGCGTTCGTGTCGCTGGCGGCGCCGGACGTGCCGAGCGGACTCGACCGGTGCGTGCGGCTGGGCGCCCGCCGGATCGTGGTGCTCCCCTACTTCCTGTTCACCGGCATCCTGCCGGACCGGGTGCGGCTGCAGACGGAGGGCTGGGCGGCGGCGCACCCGGAGGTCGAGGTGCGCTCGGCCGATGTCATCGGGCCGGAGCCGGAGCTGCTGGACCTGGTCTGGGAGCGGTACACGGAGGCGGTCGAGGGTGATCTGCGGATGAACTGCGACTCGTGCGTGTACCGCGTCGCGCTGCCGGGCTTCGAGGACAAGGTGGGGCTGCCGCAGCAGCCGCACTTCCACCCGGACGACGACGGCCACCACCACGGGCACGGGCACGGGCACCACCACGGGGCGCACTCCCATGCCCACTGAGAAGCCCATGGGCACGGAGAGCGGCCACGATCTGCGGCACCACGGGGACGCGGAGGTCCGGGACGACGGCGGCTCGCTCGTCGACCTCGCCGTGAACGTCCGCGCGGACACCCCGCCGGCGTGGCTGCGGGAGCACATCGCCGCGTCGCTGGGCGGGCTGGCGGCCTATCCGGACGGGCGGGCGGCACGCGCGGCGGTGGCGGCACGGCACGGCCTGCCGGTGGAGCGGGTGCTGCTGACGGCCGGGGCTGCGGAGGCGTTCGTGCTGTTGGCGCGGGCGCTGAAGGTGCGGCGGCCGGTCGTCGTCCATCCGCAGTTCACGGAACCGGAGGCCGCTCTGCGCGACGCGGGGCACACGGTCGACCGGGTGCTGCTGCGGGAGGAGGACGGCTTCCGCCTGGACCCGGCGGCCGTTCCCGAGACCGCGGACCTGGTGGTGATCGGCAATCCGACGAACCCGACGTCGGTGCTGCACCCGGCGGACGTGATCGCCTCTCTCGCCCGGCCCGGGCGGCTGCTGGTCGTGGACGAGGCGTTCATGGACGCGGTGCCGGGCGAGCGGGAGGCCCTGGCGGACCGCGTCGACGTGCCCGGCCTCGTGGTGCTGCGCAGCCTGACCAAGACGTGGGGGCTGGCGGGGCTGCGGATCGGGTACGTACTGGCAGCGCCGGAGACCATCGAGGACCTGGAGCGGGCGCAGCCGCTGTGGCCGGTGTCGACACCGGCGCTGGCCGCGGCGCAGGCGTGCGTGGGGCCACGGGCGGTGGCGGAGGCGGCCCACGCGGCGCACCGCATCGCGGCGGACCGGGCCCACCTGCTGACGGGCCTCGCCCGCCTCGCCCCGGCCGGACTGCGGGTGGTCGAGCCCGCACAGGGCCCGTTCGTCCTGATCCGCCTTCCGCACGCGGCGACCGTACGCGGCCGGCTGCGCGACCTCGGCTATGCCGTGCGGCGCGGGGACACCTTCCCCGGCCTGGACGGGGAGTGGCTGCGGCTGGCGGTGCGGGACCGAGCGACGGTGGACGGGTTCCTGCGGGCGCTGGAGCGTGCGGTGGCGGGCACTCCAACGAGGTGAGGGGGACACTTTCAAGCCCTCACAGACGTTCCCCGCGTCACCCGCGCGGCTATCCGACCACGCGCCCGTTCAGCACCACCCGGCGCGGCGCGGCCAGTACGCCCACGTCCTTGCGCGGGTCCTCGTCGTAGACGACGAGGTCGGCCGGGGCGCCCTCGTCCAGGCCGGGGCGGCCGAGCCAGGCCCGGGCCGTCCAGGTCCCCGCGGCCAGGGCCTCGACGGGCGGGATGCCCGCGGTGACCAGTTCGGCGACCTCGGCCGCCGCGAGGCCGTGGGCGAGTCCGCCGCCGGCGTCGGTGCCGACGAAGACCGGGATCCCGGCGTCGTAGGCGCTCCGCACGGTGTCGTAGCGGCGCTCGTGGAGCCGGCGCATATGGGCCGACCAGCGCGGGAACCTGGCCTCGCCGCCGTCGGCGAGCTGCGGGAACGTCGCGATGTTCACCAGCGTCGGGACGATGGCGACGCCCCGTTCGGCGAACAGCGGGATGAGGTCCTCGGTCAGGCCCGTCGCGTGTTCGATGCAGTCGATGCCCGCCTCGACGAGGTCCTGGAGGGAGTCCTCCGAGAAGCAGTGCGCGGTGACCCGGGCGCCCAGGCGGTGCGCCTCGGCGATCGCCGCCTCCACCGCCCCGCGCGGCCAGCAGGCCGACAGGTCGCCGAGGTCGCGGTCGATCCAGTCGCCGACCAGCTTCACCCAGCCGTCGCCGCGCCGGGCCTCCTGGGCGACGTAGGCGACCAGGTCGTCCGGCTCGATCTCCCAGGCGTAGTTGCGGATGTAGCGGCGGGTGCGGGCGATGTGCCGCCCGGCGCGGATGATCTTCGGCAGGTCGTCGCGGTCGTCGATCCAGCGGGTGTCGGAGGGCGAGCCCGCGTCGCGGATCAGCAGCGTGCCCGCGTCCCGGTCGGTCAGCGCCTGCTTCTCTGCGACGTCCTGCGGGACCGCGCCGTGCCGGTCGAGTCCCACGTGGCAGTGCGCGTCGACGAGGCCGGGCAGGGCCCAGCCGCGGACGGTACGGATGTCGCGGGCGCCGGCGGGACGGTCGTAGGAGATCCGGCCGTCGACGACCCACAGCTCGTCGCGGACCTCCTCGGGTCCGACGAGCACCCGTCCCTTCACGTGCAGCACCGTGCGATCGCTCATGTACGGCACCCTAGCCAGCCGCTACTCGGCCTTGCCCACCTGGTCCGAGGTCTCCTCCTCCACCTCGGCCATGGCGGGGTCGAGGAGGCGGGAGAGGAAGTGGCGGGTGCGGTCGTGGCGCGGGTTGCCGATGACCTGCTCGGGGGTGCCGTCCTCGACGATCGCGCCGCCGTCCATGAAGACGACCCGGTCGGCGACCTCGCGGGCGAAGGTCATCTCGTGGGTGACGACCATCATCGTCATGCCCTCGTCGGCGAGCATGCGCATCACCGCGAGGACGTCCCCGACCAGTTCGGGGTCCAGCGCCGAGGTCGGCTCGTCGAACAGCATCACCTCGGGGCCCATGGCCAGGGCCCGGGCGATGGCGACGCGCTGCTGCTGGCCGCCGGAGAGGGAGGAGGGGTAGGCGGCCGCCTTCTCGGACAGGCCCACACGTGCCAGGTTCTCGGCGGCCACCTTCGCGGCCGCCGCCTTGTCGCGGCGCAGCACCCGGCGCTGCGGCAGCGTGAGGTTCTCGGTCACCGTGAGGTGCGGGAAGAGGTTGAACTGCTGGAAGACCATGCCGATGCGGCGGCGTGCGGCGTCGATGTCGACGTCCGGGTCGGTCAGTTCCGCACCGCCGACGAACACCTGCCCCTTGGTCGGCTCCTCCAGCAGGTTCACGCAGCGCAGCAGCGTCGACTTGCCGGAGCCGGACGGGCCGATGACACAGACCACCTCGCCCCGGCCGATCTCCAGGTCGATGCCGCGCAGCACCTCGTTGGCGCCGAACGACTTGTGCAGCGCGCGCACCTCGATCTCGGGTCGGCTCATTTCACGGCCTCCTGGGCCTTCGCCTCCATGCGGCGTACGACGAAGCCGAGCGGGATCGTGACCAGCAGGTAGCACAGTCCGGCGACCAGGATCGGCGTGGAGTTGGCGGTCTGGCTGGCCAGATCGCGGCCGTACTTGGACAGTTCGCGCTCCTCCAGGGTGACGCCGAGGAACAGCACCAGCGAGGAGTCCTTGAACAGCAGCACCAGTTCGTTGGTGAGCGGCGGCAGGATGATGCGGAACGCCTGCGGGATGATGATGGAGATCATGGCCCGCGCGGGCGAGAAGCCGAGCGAACGGGCCGCCTCCATCTGTCCCTTGGGCACGGCCTGGATGCCGGCGCGGATCGTCTCGGCCATGTAGGCGGCGGCCACCAGGCCGAGCGCGAGGGCGACCTTGCCGTACGTGCCGCCGATGATCTCGGTGCCGGGGAAGGCCAGCGGTACGGCGACGCCGATGAAGATGAAGATCAGCAGGGCGGGCAGACCGCGGAAGATCTCGATGTAGATCCCGGCGAGCCAGCGGTACGGCCCCACGGAGGACAGCCGCATCAGCGCGATCACCATGCCGAGGGCGAGCCCCACCGCGAAGCCGGTCACCGTGTAGAGCACGGTGTTCTTCAGCGCCAGCGTGATGACGTCGGGGAACATTCGCTCGGCGATGTCCGCCTGCGCGAACTGGTTCTGGAGCCGGTCCCAGTCGGCCGAGACCGCGAAGGCGATCACGGCCGCGACGAAGACGGCGTACTGGACACCGCGTGACAGGCTGCGCTTCTGCCGCCGGGTGAGGCCCTTCTTCTTGGGCTGGACTTCGGGCGGGGCGGTGTCGGTCATGAGGCGGCCGGCGACGCGGCGGACTCGTCGTAGGGGCCGATCCACTGCTCGTACAGCTTCTTGTACGTGCCGTCGGCCTTGGCGTCCGCGATCGCCTTGTTGATCGCGGCACGGAGCTTGGTGTTGCCCTTCTTCACCGTGAAGCCGTACTGCTCGCCGGTCTCGATGTTGTCGACGACCTTGAAGGCGTCGGCGTTGGCCTTGTCCTTCAGCCAGCCCTGGACGACCGGGTAGTCGATGACGACGGCCTGGACCTGGCCGGTGCGCAGGCCGTTGAGGACGGCGTCGGAGGACTCGAAGGAGACCGGATCGAGGCCCTTGCTCTTGGCGTAGTCCTCACCGGTCGTCTGCGCCTGAGCGCCGAGCTTCTTGCCCTTGAGTGCGGCGAAGGAGCCGATGCCGCTCTTCTTGTCGACCAGCACCGCCTGGGTGGCGTTGAAGTACGGGTCGGAGAAGTCGACGTTCTTCTTGCGCTCCTCGGTGATGGTCATGCCGGCGGCGGCGAGGTCGCACTGGCCGGCGTTGAGGGACCCGCCGGTCTTGAAGTTCTCGAACGGCTGGTCGACGATGTCCTGCTTCACGCCCAGGTCCTTGGCGACCAGGTCGATCAGCGACACGTCGAAGCCCTGCACCTTGCCGTCGATCTCCGACTGGAACGGCGGATACGGCAGGTGGGTGCAGGTGGTGAGCTGGCCCGCCCTGACGAGTTCGACGCCGCCCGCGGCCGTCTTCTTGCCGCTGCCGCCGTCGTCGGTGGAGGTGCAGCCGGCCACGAGCAGCAGCCCGGCCGTCGCGGTGGTGGCGGCCAGGATGCGGGCCCGGTGCCCGGGGTGCGTGTTCACGACGAGCCTCCTGTGAGTGAACTGTGGGTTCTGATCATAAGGAGAAGTTTGAGTCCCTGAAAACAATCCGATGGCTGCGGAGCCGCCGGACCTGGGAAGTCGCCGGTCGCAGCGGGCCGGGGCACGGCGGTTACGCTCGTTCCCGTTGTCCCCGGGAGTAGTCCCCGTGAGTGAAGAGAGCGCCACCGTGACGCATCCGTTTCTGGACCTGGCCCCGCTCGGCGCGGACCGTTTCGCCGCGATCGAGGACCGTGTGGCCCGGCTGCTGAGCACCGAGCAGGACGTCGTGATCATGCAGGGTGAGGCCCTGCTGCCGCTGGAGGGCGCGATCCGCGCCGCGGCCGGTCCGGGCACGACGGCCCTGAACGTCATCACGGGCCCGTACGGGCAGACCTTCGGCGACTGGCTGCGGGACTGCGGGGCGACGGTGGTCGACCTGGCGGTGCCCTTCCACACGGCGGTCACGGCCGAGCAGATCCGGCAGGCCTTCGCCGAACACCCGGAGATCGACTTCGTGTCGCTGGTGCACGCGGAGGCGGCGACAGGGAACACCAATCCGGTCGCGGAGATCGGCGAGGTGGTGCGGGCGCACGGGGCGCTGTTCTACCTGGACGCGGTGGCGTCGGTCGGTGCCGAGCCGGTGCTGCCGGACGCGTGGGGCGTGGACCTGTGCGTGATCGGGGCGCAGAAGGCGATGGGCGGGCCGGCCGGCGTGTCGGCCGTGTCGGTGAGCGAGCGGGCGTGGGCCCGGATGGCGGCGAACCCGCGGGCGCCGCGCCGGTCGTATCTGTCGCTGCTCGACTGGAAGGAGCGGTGGATCGACGGCGGCCGCAAGGCACTGCTGCACGCCCCGGCGCAGCTGGAGATGCTGGCGCTGGAGGCGTGCGTGGAGCGGATCGAGGCGGAGGGGCCGGACGCGGTGATGGCCCGGCACGCTTCCGCGGCGGCGGCCACGCGGGCGGGGGCGGTCGCGCTCGGTGGCGGGGTGGAGCCGTATGTGTACGAGGCCCGGGACGCGGCGCCGGTCGCCACGACGCTCCGGGCGCCGTCCGGGGCGGTGGCGGCGGAGCTGGTGGCCAGGGCGCTTCAGGCGGACCCGGCGGTGCCGCTCGCCGCCGGCGGAGGTGCGCTGGCCAAGGAGATGATCCGGGTCAATCACTACGGGGCCGATGCGACGCCGGGGGCTGTGCGGGCGAGCTTGGCGGCGTTGGGGACCGCGCTCTCGGAGGCGGGGATGTCGGTGGACGTGGCGGGGGCGCTGCGGGCGGCAGAGGAGGCGTGGCGGTAGCCGGGATTCACCGCCGGGCGGCAGCCGGGTCCACGGCCGGGCGGCAGCCGGGGCCCAAGGCCAGGCGATGGGCCGGCCTGCCCCCGGGCAGGAGCCGAGTCCACGGCCGGGCGGCAGCCG
>KE354188.1 GCA_000415505.1 Streptomyces afghaniensis 772 | reverse complement strand
CGGTGGCCGCCACCCCGTGTGACGTCGACTCCGCCATCCTCGCCGGGCACGGCTTCATCGAGCCGCCCTTCGCCCTCGGCCACGAGTGCGTCGCCCGGGTCGTGGAGACCGGCGACGCCGTCACCGCCGTCGCCCCCGGCGATCTCGTGGTCGTCCCGTGGTCCGTCAACTGCGGCGACTGCGACCGCTGCCGGGCCGGGCTGACCGCGCACTGCACCGCCGTGCCCTACATGGCGATGTACGGCGCGCCGATCGGCGGCACCTGGGGCGGACTCTTCTCCGACCTGGTCCGCGTGCCCTACGCCGACGCCATGCTCGTCCCCCTGCCCACCGGTCTCGACCCGGTCGCCATGGCCTCCGCCAGCGACAACTGGTCCCTGGCCTGGCGCCTGGTCGCACCTCACCTCAAGGCCCGGCCCGGAGCACGGGTGCTGGTCGTCGCCCGCGGCAGCATCGGCCTCTACGTGTGCGACATCGCCCGCGCGCTCGGCGCCTGCGAGGTGCTCTACGTCGACCCCGCCCCCGAACACCGCGAACTGGCCCGCGCGTTCGGGGCCGCCACCGCCGAGACGCTGGAGGCGGTCCCGCAGGGCTTCGACATCGCCGTGGAGGCCACCGGCCGCGTCGACCAGCTAGGCCTGGCCGTCAAGTGCCTCACTCCGGAGGGGATCTGCGAGAGCGCGGGCAACCACTTCCGCCCCGGCGAGCTGCCCCTGCTCGACATGTACCTCACCGGCGTCACCCTGCGCGTCGCCCGCGACAACGTACGCGCCCACATCCCCGACGCCCTCACCCTCGCCGCCTCCGGCAAGGTCGCCCCCGAACGGGTCGTCTCCCACGTCATCGACTGGGAGGACCTGCCGGCCGCACTGCCGGAGAAACACCTCAAGCCGGTCTTCGTCCGGGCAGACGACGGCTGCTCACCGACCTCGGCAACGTGACCGCTCAGTCGTCGACGCACTTGGGGTACTTAGAGCCCCGGTTGCAGTCGTGGTAGTCGTACTTGCTGACCCTGAACTTCTTCTCGCCGCCGGCCTTGGCAGGATCGACGACCAGGTAGAACTTCTTCCCGTCCTTGACCTTCTCGGTGACCTTGCCCTCGGGGCCCTGGTCGAAGTTCTGCGCGCACCCGGCGACTGCGAGGACGCCGGCCGCCACGAGAACAGCGGCAAGGCGACGATGCATGTCGTACTCCGATCATCTTGAAAACGCGGCTCAGTGTAGGGGTGAGCACGCTGCAGTTCATGATCGCGAAGGTTCCCGGGTGTGGATGAGGAAGGCCTGTGGAGGGCAGTGTGTGCAGTGCGGACAACTCCCTTGTCCCGCCGCCTATCTGAGGGGTTCTCATGCGCGATCTCACGGACTCGATCGAATCGGTGGAGCAGCTCGCCACGGTGTGGCGGGTCATGGTGCTCGACCGGGATCCGCAGGCGGACGTCCGCGACCTGCCGGGGATCGCCGTCCGCTGGGCCGACTGCCGGTTCGCCTTCTGGAACTGCGTCACGCTGACCGAGCCCGGCACGACCTCCGGACTGCTGAAGCAGCGGCTGGACGAGGCCGCGGAGGTCATGCGGGCCAAGAAGCACCCCGGTTTTCTGTGGGTCTTCGAGGATCTGCTGGACGACGAGGCGCGCGCGGGGCTCGGGGACGCCGCCGAGCGAGCCGGGCTCGTGCACGCCTTCGCCGGGACGGGCATGGCGGGGGATCTGCTGCCCCTTCCCGAACCCACCCATCCCGAGCTGACGTTCTTACGCGTGACCACGGACGATCAGCTGCGCGCCTTCGCCGACATCAACTCGCGTGCCTACGGCTTCCCCTTGGAGGACGGTCGTGACGGTCTCGGGCGCTCCTCGCTGTGGAAGAGCCAGGTGTACGCCTACCTGGGCGTGCGCGCCGACGGCACCCCCGTGACCTGCGCCGCCACCGTCGAGGCCGACGGCCGCCTCTTCGTCCTGCTCGTCGCCACCGATCCGGCGTGGGAGCGCCGGGGATACGGAGAAGCGGTGACGCGCAAGGCCCTGCACGAGGGTGGCCGGGCCACCGGACTGGCCCGGGCGACCCTGCACGCCACCGCCGCCGGAGCGCCCGTGTATCCGCGCATCGGCTTCGAGGCGAACTCACCGATGCGGTTCTTCGCCCTCGCGGAGGGCTGACACGCCGGTCCAGGCGCGTCCGCCCCGCGCGTCACCCGGGTGCCGGCTCGCCGGCCTGCTCCCCCTCGCCCCAGGCCATGGCCCGGGCCACCGGCGCGGTCGTGGCCCGCGGGATCACATACGTCGGCAGTACGACATGCCGCTCGTGGTCGGCCCCGGAGTCGTCGATGAGCTTCAGCGCCAGCTCCCCGGCCTCCCGCCCCATGTCCGACGGTGACTGGGCGACCGTGGACAGGTCGAACCAGTCGGCCAGCGGCTGATCGTCGAAGCCGAGCACGGAGATGCGTTCGGGTACGGCGATCTGCGTCCTGCGCAGGTTCCAGATGAGGGCGACGGCGACCTCGTCCTGCACGGCGAAGACGGCGGTGGGCGGCTCGCGCAGGCTCAGCAGCATGCCGAGCACCTCGGCGGCGGCGCGCTTGTCGCCGGCCCGCGTGGACACCACCAGGTCGTCGTCGAGCGGGACCCCCGCCTCGGTGAGGGCCTGCTGATAGCCCAGCAGCCGTTCGTCGGAGCTGAAGGAGAAGCCGCTCGAACCCGCCGTCTGGACGAAGGCGATCCGGCGGTGGCCGAGGTTGAGCAGGTGCCGGGTGCCGTTCAGGGCGCCGGCCACGTCGTCGACGTAGATGCTCGGGCGTCCTTCGACGTGCCGGCTGACGTAGATCACCGGCATGCCGAGGTCGTCCAGCCGGGCGGTCTCCTCGTCCGTGAGGTCGAAGGAGAACACCAGGAGCGCGTCGGCGTTGCGGCGTGCCGGGAGGTGCTCGAAGAACGCGGTGCGCTCGGCCAGGTCGGGGATCTCGTAGACGTTCAGCTGCATGCCCGCCGCCCGCAGCAGCGGGGCCAGGCTGGACAGCGCGGATCCCATGAACCAGGAGTTGAGGGTCGGGACCAGCACCGCCACCGTCCCGGTCCGGCCCGTGACCAGGCTCGCGGCCTGCCGGGACACGGCGAAGTTCAGCTCGCGCGCGGCCTTCTCGACGCGGGCCCGCACCTCCGGCGAGACCGTGGACAGGCCGCGCAGCGTGCGCGAGACGGTGGAGGTGGAGACCCCGGCCCGTTCGGCGACGTCGGCCATCGTGGGGTGCCGTTGAGCTGGAGGCATGAGCGGACGGTAGCACCGCGTTCAAAAGCAGTTGACCGCTCCCGGCAGCCCTCGGGCACGATCACGGTTCCGCTCCCGTCCACAAAAGGAGTTCCGTCCGTGACTTCAGCCCCTTCCCGGACCTGACCACCCCCGGCACGCTGGTGATCGGCACGCAGTACGCCGACGGCCTGGAGCGGCAACAGGCTGTCGTAGCAGCCGAGTTACAGTCCCTGACGACCCCACCCGCCGGGCCCACCGCCGTCAGCTGGTTCCTCAGTACGGACGGGGAGACGGTGCTGACGCTCGCCCAGTGGGCCGACGACACCGCCGTTCCGCCGGCCGGTCCGCCCCGTTACCGGCTGTACCGCAGCCTCGTCGAGGAGCACGAGACGCGCGTCCCGGGGTGTCTCATCACCGCCGCCTTCGACGTCGACGGGCCCGAGCGGCAGCGCTCCTTCACCGACGCGGTGGTCGAGGCCCAGCCGCGCGAAGGCGGTCACCCCGGGGCGATCTCCGCCCACTTCCTGCACAGCATCGACGGCAGCCGGGTGCTGCTCTATACCGAGTGGACCACCGTGCAGGCCCACCAGGAGTCCGCCGAGGCCGGGGACCACGACAAGGGGCACGAGCTGTTCTCGGGGACGCCCGGGGTGCGGCTCACGCACGGTGGGCGGTTTCACCTGTACCGCGCCCTGCGCCGGGATCGCGCGGGGGGAGCCTCACGCGGAGGCGGGTGACGTCAGTCCGGCCCCCCGCCCACCGTGAACCCGATCACCGTCCCGCCCCCCCGCCGGAACGCGAACGGCGCTCCCCCGTGGGCGAGAGCCACCTCCCGGACGATGGACAGGCCCAGGCCGGAGCCCGGCAGGGAGCGGGCGTCGGCGGCGCGGTAGAAGCGGTCGAAGACGCGGTCGAGGTCCTTGTCGGCGATGCCGGGGCCGCGGTCGAGGACCTCCACGCGGATCGTGCCCGGCCGGGCGGGCCCGGCCACGACGATCTCGATGGGGGCCGTGCCGCCCTGGTCGAACTTGACCGCGTTCTCGACGAGGTTGGACAGCGCCCGGGTCAGCATCCCGGGCCGCCCGTCGGTGGTGGTGTCACCGCTCGCGCGGAGCAGGATCCGCCGGCCGCTGCGGCGCCGGGCGAGGCCCGCCACCTCCTCCGCGATGTCGGCGACGCTCACCCGCTGCGGCGGCTCGGTGTCGGACTGCCCGGCCGCGAGGTCGACGAGCTCGTTGACCAGGTCGGTCAGCTCGCGGGCCTCCTGGCCCAGATCGGCGACCAGTTCCTCACGGGTCCCGGGCGGGAGTTCGTCGATCCGGCGGAGCAGGGAGATGTTCGTACGCAGGGAGGTCAGGGGCGTACGCAGCTCGTGGCCCGCGTCCTGGACGAGGCGGCGCTGGTCCTCCTCGGACTGGGCGAGCCGCCCCAGCATGCGGTCGAAGGCCCGGCCGAGCCGGCCCACCTCGTCGTGACCGGCGACGGGCACCTGGATGCCCAGCCGGCGGGTGCGGGCGACGTCCTCGGCGGCGTCGGTCAGGACGACCAGGCGGCGGGTGATCCGCCGGGCCAGCCACCAGCCGAACAGGCCGGCGGCGATCACGACGGCGGCCATCAGCAGGAGCGTCCGCCGCTGGAGCGCCCGCAGCAGGTCCTCGACATCGCTGAACTCCTGCGCGACCTGCACCGCGCCCCGGCCGCCGCCGAGGGAGACGGTCGCGACGCGGTAGACGTCGTCGCCCACGTCGACGTCCTTGTGCTCGGCCACCCGCCCGGACGTCGCGGCCCCGGCGATCCGTACGTCGGCGCCGGTGACCGGCAGTCCGGGGCTGCCCGGGTCGACGACATGGCCGTCCGGGCCGAGCACCTGCACGTCGGTACGGGCGGGCCGGACCAGGTCGTGGCCCGGCGCGGCGGACGAGAAGTCGCCGGGCGTCATGTGGTTCTGCCGCACCTCGTCGCGCAGGTCCTGCACGACCTCGTCGAACACGGTCTGCTGGTCCACCCGCACCAGCCGGGCCGCCGCGCTGTACGACAGGATGCCGACCAGGATCGTCACGGCCGCCGTCACCGCCGCGAACGACACGGCGAACGTGGTGCGCAGCGAGACCAGCTTCAGCCGCCGCCCGCCCAGCATCCGGCCGAGGCGGCCCACTCAGTCCTCCCGCAGCACGTAACCCACGCCACGCACCGTGTGGATCAGCTGCGGCGCGTCCGGCTCGTCGAGCTTGCGGCGCAGATAGCCGACGTAGACGGCGAGGTTCTTCGAGCCGGGGCCGAAGTCGTAGCCCCAGATGCGGTCGTAGATCGTCGAGTGGTCGAGGACGATGCCCGCGTTGCGGACCAGCAGCTCCAGCAGTTCGAACTCGGTGCGGGTCAGCTCCAGCTCGCGGGCGCCCCGCCAGGCCCGGCGCGCCTGCGGGTCCATGCGGATGCCGGCCGCCTCGATGAACCGCTCGGGGACCGGCCGGGGCGCCTCGGCGGGCGCGGCCGCGCTCCCGACGCCGACCGGGCTGGTACGGCGCAGCAGGGCGCGCAGCCGGGCGAAGACCTCCTCCACGTCGAAGGGCTTCACCACGTAGTCGTCGGCGCCCGCGTCCAGGCCGGCGATCCGGTCGGCCGTCTCCACGAGGGCGGTCAGCATCAGGATCGGCGTCCGGTCGCCCTCGGCGCGCAGCACGCGGCACACCTGGAGCCCGTCGATGCCGGGCATCATCACGTCCAGGACGAGGACGTCCGGACGGTTGCGGTGGGCCTGCGCCAGTGCCTCGACACCGTCGGCGACCGCCATGACCTGGTAACCCTCCAGGGTCAGGGCGCGCTCCAGGGCGTTGCGGATGGCGCGGTCGTCTTCGGCGAGCAGCACTGTTTGGGACACGCGTCCCAGTGTGCCCCGCCGCCGGGTCCACGGGACCGGATGAGCTGCGCCGGAGCGTCCTTCTTACTGCCCTCTCACCAGGGGGCACGCAACCACAGCCCCGGTGACTACCGTCCTCTCACCCTCGGGCCGCGGCGAGCCGGGCCGCGTGCGTCGGCGCCTCCGGCACGTCCGCCGGGCGGCCCACGGCGAACTCCTTGCGCAGCACCGGTACGACCTCCTCGCCCAGCAGGTCGATCTGCTCCAGCACGGTCTTCAGCGGCAGCCCGGCGTGGTCGACCAGGAACAGCTGGCGCTGGTAGTCACCGGCGTAGTCGCGGAAGGCCAGCGTCTTCTCGATGACCTGCTGCGGGGAGCCGACGGTCAGCGGCGTCTGCGCCATGAAGTCCTCCAGCGACGGCCCGTGCCCGTACACCGGCGCGACGTCGAAGTACGGCCGGAACTCGCGCACGGCGTCCTGCGCGTTCCGCCGCATGAACACGTGCCCGCCGAGCCCGACGATCGCCTGCTCGGGCGTGCCGTGCCCGTGGTGCGCGTACCGCGTCCGGTACAGCTCGACCATGCGCTTGGTGTGCTCGGCCGGCCAGAAGATGTTGTTGTGGAAGAAGCCGTCGCCGTAGTACGCGGCCTGCTCGGCGATCTCGGGCGAGCGGATCGACCCGTGCCAGACGAACGGCGGTACGCCGTCCAGCGGACGGGGCGTGGCGGTGAAGCCCTGCAACGGCGTACGGAACTTCCCCTCCCAGTCGACGGCCTCCTCGCGCCACAGCCGGTGGAGGAGGGCGTAGTTCTCGATCGCGAGGGGGATGCCCTGCCGGATGTCCTGGCCGAACCAGGGGTAGACGGGGGCGGTGTTGCCGCGGCCCAGCATGAGGTCCACCCGGCCGTCGGCCAGGTGCTGGAGCATCGCGAAGTCCTCGGCGATCTTCACCGGGTCGTTGGTGGTGATGAGGGTGGTGGCGGTGGAGAGGATCAGCCGCTCGGTGCGGGCGGCGATGTGGCCGAGCATGGTGGTCGGGGAAGACGGCACGAACGGCGGGTTGTGGTGCTCGCCGGTGGCGAAGACGTCGAGGCCGGCCTCCTCGGCCTTCAGCGCGATGGCGACCATGGCTTTGATGCGCTCGCGTTCTGTCGGCGTCCGGCCCGTGGTCGGGTCGGGCGTGACGTCGCCGACGCTGAAGATCCCGAACTGCATGGTCGCTCACCCTCCAGGTTGTTTACCCTTCAACCGTACCTGGGAGGGGGCAACAGGCAGGTCGTCACGTCCGGTACGGGTCCCTGCCGGTCTGCCCGAGCAGCCGCTCGAAGGCCGACGCACCCTCCGCCACCGGCACCGGCTCCGCGAACACGCCGGTCGACCGGGCCGTCGGGGCCAGCTCGGCGACCGTGCCGGCGAGCTGCTCCAGGACCGGTACCAGCTCGTCGTCCGCCCGGTACTCCTGACCCGTGGCCCGGGCCAGGTCCCACGCGTGCACCGTCAGATCGAGCAACGCCATCGCCCCGACCAGCCGCGCGGGCATCCGCCACGCCCCTGCCGTGCCCTCCTCGGCACCGGGCGCCGACCAGGCCGCCACCAGCCTGTCCGTCTCCTCGGCGAACCGCTCCCTCCAGTCCGACCCGGCACCGACCCGGTCGGGTGTCGTGGAGAAGTCCGACTCGCCCTTGGCGGCCAGTTTCTGGAACTCCACGACCACCTGGAAGAGGTGGTTGACCAGGGACTTCACGTCGTAGTCGGCACACGGTGTGGGCGCGGAGAGCGCCTCGTCGGGAACCCCCCGGACCACGGGCACGGCCCGCTCACGCGCCACCGCCAGAAGATCGCCCAGGGTGTGGCTCTTCGCTTCACTGCGCTTGGTGTCCATACAGCGACCGTAGGGACACCCGGGGCCGCCCCTCTTGAAGAAACGCGACGTACGATCCGGCCATGGAGGCACCCCGCCACGACACCCGCGGGATCGTCGACCCGTCCGGGCTGCTGAACCACGTGCGATTCCGCCGCCACGAGCCCGCCGAGCCGCTGCGCCGGTACGTCGAGTGGTACTGGCTCATCGACTGGGACCTGCCCGCGCCCTACGCCTCCCACATCGTCCCGCACCCCGCCGTCAACCTCACCTTCCAGTGGGACGGGGCCGACGAGAGGGACGCGCCCTACGGCGAGGTCACCGGCGTCGCGCTCGGCCTGTACACCAGGAAGCTGTCGGGCCGGGGCCGGGTCTGCGGGGCGAAGTTCCGGCCCGGCGGCTTCCGGCCGTACGCCCCAGAGGCGCCGGTTTCCCGGTGGACCGGCCGCACGCTGCCCGTCCGGGAGGTGTTCCCGCAGGCCACCGGCGACACCGCCCGCTCGGTCGTCACCCCCGCGGACGACCGCGGCCGGGTGGCCGCCCTCGATGCCTTCCTGCTCTCCCTGCCCTGCGCCCCGGATCCCCAGGCAGACCTCGCGATCGACCTCGTCCGACGCATCCAGGCGGACCGCACCGTACGCCGCGTCGGCGACTTCGCCCATGCGCGAGGACTGTCGGTACGGGCCCTGCAACGGCTCTTCTCGACCCATGTCGGCGTCAGCCCCAAGTGGGTCATCCTCCGCTACCGCATCCACGAGGCCCTGGAACAGGCCGGCAGCCGCAGCGACGTCGACTGGGCCGCCCTCGCCGCCGACCTCGGCTACGCCGACCAGGCCCATCTGGTACGCGACTTCACGACGACGGTGGGAGTGTCCCCGGCGGCGTACGCCGCCGGAGCCCGAGCCGGGCGTTAGGGGGCTTCCCGCCGAGGCGGAGGTCGGGGCGCGTGCGAAGCTGACCACCATGCTCGTGCTCCGCTCCGCCGCCCTCTTCGTCGTCGCCGCCCTCTTCGAGATCGGCGGCGCGTGGCTGGTCTGGCAGGGCGTGCGCGAGAACAGGGGCTGGCTGTGGGCGGCCGGCGGCGTCCTCGCGCTCGGCGCGTACGGCTTCGTCGCCACGTTCCAGCCCGACGCCCACTTCGGCCGCGTCCTCGCCGCGTACGGCGGGATCTTCGTCGCCGGTTCGATCCTGTGGGGCGTGGTCGCGGACGGCTACCGACCGGACCGCTGGGACATCACGGGCGCACTGATCTGCCTCGCGGGCATGGCGGTGATCATGTACGCCCCGCGAGGAAACTGACCGGCCTGCGGGCCGGGGGGCTCAGAACGGCTCGTCGGGCAGCAGCCCCAGCTGACCCAGGAAATCCATCTCGTCGAAGTACAGGCGGTAGTCGACGATCCGGCCGTCCTTCACGGTGGCGATGTCCACCCCGCGGATCCTGATCTCCTTCTGCGTCGGCGGCAGCGTCTCGCCGTTGGGCAGCTCCAGCGGCCCGGTGTTGCGCCCGCTGAAGATCCCCTCGTCGATGGCCGTGTCACCGACCTCGTAGGAGTGCAGCGACTGGAACGTCGCCTCGGGGAGCGCCTCCGTCATCGTCCGCCAGTACTCGACGATGCTGTCCCGCCCGCGCAGCTCGCCCTCGTCGGGCGTGAAGGCGACCGCGTCCTCGGCGTACAGCTCGCTGATGACCTTCAGATCGGCGTGCGTGGTGACCGCGTCGGTGAGCCGGTCCATGACCTCACGTGCCTCGCCCATGATCCACCTCCGGTGGTGTCAGGGGATCACCCGCACTCATTCTCCCACCGCGAGGCCCGCCTATCCTGGCCGGAGCCCTGAGGCCGACGCCGGCCCGACACCGCACACCACGTCCGAGGAGCTCCCATGGCCACCGCCGCCCCGTCCGCAGCCTCCCGCATCGCCGTCGTCACCGGTGCGAGCAGCGGAATCGGCGCCGCCACGGCCCGGCAGCTCGCCGCCGCGGGCTACCGCGTCGTCCTCACCGCCCGCCGCAAGGACCGCATCGAGGCGCTCGCGGAGGAGATCACCAAGGCCGGCCACCAGGCCACGGCCTACGCCCTCGACGTCACCGACCGCGCGGCGGTCGACGAGTTCGCCACGGCCTTCAAGACGATCGGCGTGCTGGTCAACAACGCGGGCGGCGCGCTCGGCGCCGACCCGGTCGCCACCGGCGACCCGGCCGACTGGCGCCAGATGTACGAGACGAACGTCATCGGCACGCTCAACCTCACCCAGGCCCTGCTGCCCAAGCTGATCGCGAGCGGCGACGGCACGGTCGTGGTCGTCTCCTCCACCGCGGGCCACGGCACCTACGAGGGCGGCGCGGGCTACGTCGCCGCCAAGCACGGCGCGCACGTCCTCGCCGAGACCCTGCGCCTGGAGATCGTCGGCCGGCCGGTCCGCGTCATCGAGATCGCCCCCGGCATGGTCAAGACGGACGAGTTCGCCCTCACCCGCTTCTCCGGCGACAAGGAGAAGGCGGAGAAGGTCTACGAGGGCGTCGCCGAGCCCCTCACGGCCGACGACGTCGCCGACACCATCACCTGGGCGGTCACCCGCCCCAGCCACGTCAACGTCGACCTCCTGGTCCTGCGCCCCCGCGCCCAGGCCTCCAACACGAAGGTCCACCGGGACCTGTGATGCCGGCCGCCGAAGGGGACCGGGAACGGGAACAGCAGCGCCTCGCCCAGGAGACGAAGAACGAACGCCACATGTGGTGGTGGCTCGCCTACTTCCTCTTCGGCATCCACATCGTGGCGTTCGTCATGATCTACGCGGTGCTGCACGCCCCGAAGTAGCTCCCACCCACAGGAGTGAACATCCTGCTGCAATCTCCGGCTCTGGCGCCTGCGCAGTGGGCAAGTACCCCGACCCGACAGCGAATAAGGGAAACCAAGTGCCCCGGTTCTGACCGGGGCACTTGTGCGTCAGCCCTTCACGCAAACCACCTGCTTGATCTGCGCCACGACCTCCACGAGGTCCCGCTGCTGGTCGATGACCTGCTCGATCGGCTTGTAGGCGCTCGGGATCTCGTCCACGACGCCGGAGTCCTTACGGCACTCCACGCCCCGCGTCTGCTCCTCCAGGTCCTTCGTCGAGAAGCGGCGCTTGGCCGCGTTGCGGCTCATGCGCCGGCCCGCGCCGTGCGAGGCGGAGTTGAAGGACTTGTCGTTGCCGAGGCCCTTCACGATGTACGAACCCGTACCCATGGAGCCGGGGATGATCCCGTAGTCGCCGGATCCGGCCCGGATCGCGCCCTTGCGGGTCACGAGCAGGTCCATCCCGTCGTAGCGCTCCTCGGCCACGTAGTTGTGGTGCGCGCTGATCTCCGGCTCGAAGGTCGGCTTGGCCTTCTTGAACTCCTTGCGGATCACGTCCTTCAGGAGCGCCATCATGATCGAGCGGTTGTACTTCGCGTACTCCTGCGCCCAGAACAGGTCGTTGCGGTACGCCGCCATCTGCGGGGTGTCCGCGACGAAGACGGCGAGGTCGCGGTCGACGAGGCCCTGGTTGTGCGGGAGCTTCTGAGCCACGCCGATGTGGTGCTCGGCCAGTTCCTTGCCGATGTTGCGGGAACCGGAGTGAAGCATCAACCAGACAGAACCGGTTGTATCCGTGCAGACTTCGACGAAATGGTTGCCCCCACCGAGCGTTCCCATCTGCTTCGTGGCACGTTCCTGACGGAACTTGACCGCCTCCGCCACCCCGTCGAACCGCCCCCAGAAGTCCTCCCACCCCGCAGTGGCCAACCCATGGAACCGCCCGGGGTCGACGGGATCGTCATGCATCCCCCGCCCCACCGGAATCACCTGCTCGATCCGCGACCGCAGCCGGGACAGATCCCCGGGCAGGTCGTTCGCCGTCAGGGACGTCTTCACCGCCGACATTCCGCAGCCGATGTCGACACCCACCGCCGCCGGGCACACCGCGCCCTGCATGGCGATGACCGAGCCGACCGTCGCACCCTTGCCGTAGTGCACGTCGGGCATGACGGCCAGGCCCTTGATCCAGGGCAGCGTGGCGACGTTCTGGAGCTGCTGGAGCGCGGAGCCCTCGACCGTGGCCGGGTCGGCCCACATCCGGATCGGCACTTTCGCACCAGGTATCTCTACATACGACATAGCGTCCTCAATCCCCCGTAAACGAACAGAAGTCCTCAACAGCAAATACCGGAGCCAAGGTCGACGAAAGGGAATCCGGACCGGCGTCCACGGCAGTGCGTGCGATACACATTGTGTTCATCGGCTGCCCCGAAGCGGCAAGCCAATATCCGCGTCGAGAGGAGCCACCACGTGCAACGGAAGGCGTACGCACCCGGTATCGCCGCGCTCCTCGCGGCCCTGCTGGCCGGCTGCACCGGCGGCTCCGGCGACGGCGGCCCGACGGACGACTCCAACCCGGGTGACACGGGCACGGCCTCGGCCGCCGCCGAGCCGGGCCGGTACCGCACCCTGCCCGAGCCCTGCGGCGCCGTCGGCCAGAGCTCCCTCGACGAACTCCTGCCCGGTATCCGGCAGATCACCGACGAGGAACAGCGCGAGAAGGCCTACGAGGGCGAGGCGACGGTCACGTACGACACCGACCGCAAGGTCGGCTGCCAGTGGAAGGTCGACGCACCGCAGGCCACCGACCATCTGCTCGTCGACTTCGAACGGGTCGTCTCCTACGACAACGCGGTCAGCGACGACAGCCAGGCCGAGCAGCTCTTCGCGGAGAAGGAGGCGGCGGCCCACCTGCCCGCGCCGACCGCCACCGAGTCGACGACCCCGGGCAGCACCCCGGCCGGCGGAGCCACCCCGCGCCGAGCGGCTCCCCGTCCCCGTCCGGCACCTCCTCGCCCTCACCCTCGACGTCCGCCTCCGCCTCCGCCACCCCGACCGACCTCCAGCCCCGCGTCCTGGAGGAGGTCGGCGACGAAGCCTTCCTCGACGACGAGCTGAGCAGCTCCGGTTCGACGGCCAAGCAGCGGACGGTGACTGTGGCATTCCGCACGTCCAACGTCATCGTGACCATCGAGTACGCCGAGCAGCCGGCCACCGTCGGCGTCGTCCCGGACAGCAAGGAAATGCAGGACAAGGCCCGGAAACTGGCCTCGCAGCTGGCCGATTCGCTGAGCGACTGAGACCCCTTCACGCCCCCTTCACGCGCACCCGCAAAGCAGCCGAAGGAAGAACACACCGCTGCCTCACGGCGTACCGTGACCACTCGGACCCGTTCCGACCGCAGGAACCACGAGCGTCATGAGTGAAGGAACCATGCAGCGACGAGCACAGCGAGACCAGCGAGACCAGCGAGCGAAGCGAGTCAACCGCGTCCTTGTCTGCGCGGCCGCCGTCCCCGTGATGCTGGTCGCCGCCGGCTGCTCCTCGGACTCCGGCTCCGGCGACAGCACGGACAAGGCCGCCAAGGCCGCCGCTTCGGCGTCCGCGAGCCCGTCGCCGACCGTTGAGGCGGCGGCGTACGGCAAGCTCCCGGAGCCCTGCAAGACGCTGTCGAAGAAGACGCTGAAGGACCTCGTCCCGGAGAGCAAGTCCGGCAAGGAGGGCAAGTCGGACGACATTTCGACCCGCGGCAGCTGCTCCTGGAACAGCCTCGACAACAACGGCGTCAAGGGCTCGCAGTTCCGCTGGCTGAACGTGTCGATGCTGCGCTTCGAGTCGGACGTCACCCGCGGCCCGGCCGACAAGCTGGCCCAGGAGTACTTGGAGAAGCAGGTCCAGGACGCCCAGGCTGTGGCGGGTGCCAAGAGCACCAAGTCGGAGCCGGTGCCCGGGACCGGCGACGAGGCGACGGCCGTGCGGTACGAGCTGAAGAAGAAGGAAGGCACCTTCAAGCAGCAGACGGTCGTGGCACGCGTCGAGAACGTCGTCGTCACCCTCGACTACAACGGCGCGGGCCTGGCCGGCGACAAGAGCCCGAGCGCCGACGACCTGATGAAGGACGCGAAGAAGGCCGCCAAGGAGGCGGTGGCGGCGGTGTCCGACGCGAACGGCGCGGGCGGCGGCAAGGCGAGCGGAGCCCCCTCCAAGGCGCCTTCCAAGGCCCCGTCGAAGTCGGCGTCCAAGTCTCCGTCGAAGGATGCCTCCGAGGAGCCCGCCAAGGAAGCCTCGACGTCGCCGTCGAAGAAGCCCGCGTCGAAGAGCTGAACGTCTCCGACCGGATCCGGCCACCCGTTCTCCGTACACATGTGCCACCCTGTTGCGCGCAACAACACGCAAGGGGAGGGGAGTACGGGTGGCCGCGCCACTACAGCTGACTCGGATGCACCGCGTTCTCATCGGTGTGGTCGTGGCCGGCGCCGTGATCATCGCCGGCATCGGCTTCGCCGGTTCGTACGCGGCGGTCCGCGAGTTGGCCCTGAAAAAGGGCTTCGGGAACTTCTCCTACGTCTTCCCGATCGGCATCGACGCGGGCATCTGCGTCCTGCTGGCCCTGGACCTGCTCCTCACCTGGATCAGGATCCCCTTCCCGCTGCTGCGCCAGACGGCCTGGCTGCTGACGGCGGCGACGATCGCCTTCAACGGCGCGGCCGCCTGGCCGGATCCGCTCGGTGTCGGCATGCACGCGGTGATCCCGATCCTGTTCGTGGTCGCGGTGGAGGCGGCCCGGCACGCGATCGGCCGGATCGCCGACATCACGGCGGACAAGCACATGGAGGGCGTCCGCCTCACCCGCTGGCTGCTCTCCCCCGTCCCGACGTTCCTCCTGTGGCGCCGCATGAAGCTCTGGGAGCTCCGCTCCTACGACCAGGTCATCAAGCTGGAGCAGGAACGTCTCGTCTACCAGGCCCGGCTGCGTTCCCGCTTCGGCCGGGCGTGGCGCAGGAAGGCCCCGGTGGAGTCCCTGATGCCCCTGCGCCTGGCCCGCTACGGCGTCCCTCTGGCGGAAACGGCCCCGGCGGGCTTGGCAGCGGCAGGCATAGAGCCTGCCTTGATCCCCCCGCCGCCGCAGCCGCAACTGGACACAGGCATGGCTGCGGGCAGTCGTGCCGCTGGGCCGGCACCCGTCCCACAGAGAGCGGCACCTCCCAGCGAGCAGCGCCCCCAACTCGAGAGCAACCAGGACGCCGAGCAACCGGACAACACCCCGGAGCCGGACCAGAGCCCCTGGTTCAACACCCCCCGCGAGGTCGAGTACCAGGGCGGCTACGACCCCGACTACGATCCCGCGGAGCAGTACGCCCAGTGGATCGCGGAACAACAAGAAGCCGAGCAGTACCAGACCCAGTACGAGCAGGAACCCACCCCGGAGGACACCGGCAGCTTCCCCATCCCGGTGGGCCCGGGCCGCACCCGGGAACTGGGCGACGGCGGCGGCACCCCGCCCGCTCCCGAGCCGGACGAGGAGTCGTACTACCAGGTGTTCCGTCAGTCGATCGACGGCAGCTACCCCACGCCCCGCGCCCTCGGCGACAACATCCAGGCGACCTACGGGACGACGCTGAGTCCCAGCGCCCTGAAGGCCCTGGCGGAACGCTTCCAGAAGCGCCACACGGCGGAACTGGAAGAGGACCACATCGCATGACGGCATGAAGGAAGGGGCCCTGCGAACAGGGCCCCTTCCTTCAACACCGGCGACTACTCCCCGAGCAGAGCCCGGACCCGCTCCTGCCCCACCGCCAGCAACAGGGTGGGCAGCCGCGGTCCCGTGTCCCGCCCCACCAGCAGGTGGTACAGCAGGGCGAAGAAGGATCGCTGCGCGGTCTTGATCTCCGGCGGCAGCTCCTTCGGCGTGGCGTCGGCCGAGAACCCGGCCTGCACCTTGGGCACGCCGTACACCAGGTGAGTCAGCCCGTCGAGCGACCAGTGGTCGGCCAGCCCGTCGAGCAGGAGCCGCAGTGACTGCTGGGACGCCTCGTCCAACGACTTCAGCAGCTCCGCGTCCGGCTCGTCCCGCACGATCGTCCGCTGCTCGGCCGGCACGTGCGTGTTGATCCAGGCCTCGGCCTTGTCGTACCGCGGCCGGGCCTCGTCGAGCGAGGTCAGGGGCTGCTCCGGGTCCAGCTCGCTGAGGATCCGCAGCGCCTGGTCCTCGTGCCCGGCGGTGATGTCCGCGACGGACGCCAGCGTCCGGTACGGCAGCGGCCGGGCCGTCCGCGGCAGCTCACCGGCGGCCGTGCGCACCGCACGCGAGTGCGCGGCGACGTCGGCCGGCAGGGCGCTGCCGTCGGCGACCTTGGCGTCGAGCCGGTCCCACTCGTCGTACAGCCGCTGGATCTCCTGGTCGAAGGCGACCTTGAAGGACTGGTTGGGCCTGCGCCGGGCGTACAGCCAGCGCAGCAGCTGCGGCTCCATGATCTGCAGGGCGTCGGCCGGGGTGGGCACGCCGCCCTTCGAGGAGGACATCTTCGCCATGCCGGAGATCCCGACGAACGCGTACATCGGCCCGATCGGCTGCTTGCCGCCGAAGATCCCGACGATCTGCCCGCCGACCTGGAACGACGACCCGGGCGACGTGTGGTCGACGCCGCTCGGCTCGAACACGACCCCTTCGTACGCCCACCGCATCGGCCAGTCGACCTTCCAGACCAGCTTGCCGCGGTTGAACTCGCTGAGCCGGACCGTCTCCGAGAAGCCGCAGGCGGTGCAGGCGTAGGTCAGCTCGGTGGAGTCGTCGTCGTAGGAGGTGACGGTGGTGAGGTCCTTCTCGCAGTTGCCGCAGTACGGCTTGTACGGGAAGTACCCGGCGGAGCCGGAGCTGCCGTCGTCCTCGGCGGCCGCGCCGGAGCCCTCGGCGGCCTCCAGCTCGGCCTCGTCGACCGGCTTCTGCCCCTGCTGCTTCTTGGCCGGGGCCTTCTTCGTCCGGTACTGGGCGAGGATCGCGTCGATGTCGCCGCGGTGCTTGATGGCGTGCAGGATCTGCTCGCGGTACACCCCTGAGGTGTACTGCGCGGTCTGGCTGATGCCGTCGAACTCCACGCCCAGCTCGGCCAGCGACTCGACCATCGCGGCCTTGAAGTGCTCGGCCCAGTTGGGGTGGGAGGAGCCCTTCGGCGCCGGGACGGACGTCAGCGGCTTGCCGATGTGCTCGGCCCACGACTCGTCGACGCCGGCGATGCCCTGGGGCACCTTGCGGTACCGGTCGTAGTCGTCCCAGGAGATCAGGTGCCGCACCTGGTACCCCCGGCGGCGGATCTCGTCGGCGACGAGGTGCGGGGTCATGACCTCGCGCAGGTTGCCGAGGTGGATGGGGCCCGACGGTGAGAGGCCGGACGCGACGACGACGGGTTTGCCCGGGGCCCGACGCTCCGACTCCTCGATGACCTCATCCGCGAAACGGGAGACCCAGTCGGTGGTCTCGGTGCTCTGAGCCACGATCGGCACGTCCTTCTTTCTGCATCGGGCAGCCGGTACGGTCGCACGGCTGACCGCACCATTGTCCCAGACCTCCTCGCGCCCGGAAAAACGGCTTTACCGGTCCTGAGGACTGAGCGGGAGTGAGTCCTGTTGCCAGGGCTCGTGCTCAGCCGCGTGCTCCGAGCGGTGTTGGGCACGCTGGTCGCCCGCTTTCGCTCCGCGTCCGGGCGGCACGCATCTGATGCGTGGTCCGGGATTGCGGGGGCGGGGTCCCTCACGCCCCGGGGTCTCCGGTCCGGCCTGGACGGTCCGATGCGCGTACCGCCCACGCACCCGCATCATGCGGCACACCCTGCCGCGAGCGCACCGAAAGATCCCACGACGCCAGTGAGCCGAGGAAGGAGCCGACCTCGCGCAGCCCACCCACCCCGCTCACCCCCCACGCCTGGCACCGAAGACCCGACACCGACCCAACGAGCCACGCCCCCGAGCGCACCCCACTGCAGACCGCTGCTCACTCACACTCGCCCCAGTACGCTCGCTTTCAATCAAGCGGCAGCAGCACAACCCCCCCATGGGATACTGGCCGTGTCTATCCATTCCCTCGAGGAGAACGGCACCCTTTCCTATGGCCTCGGTCACGTCCCTCAGCGACTCCGTCCACCAGCGCCTCGCGGCGGCCCTGTCGGCGGCTCTGCCGCAGGCCGGCTCCGCGGACCCGCTGCTGCGACGAAGCGACCGGGCCGACTTCCAGGCCAACGGGATCCTGGCCCTCGCGAAGAAGGAGAAGGCGAACCCGCGGGAGCTGGCGACGCAGGTCGTCTCCCGGGTCGAGTCGGGTGACGTGATCAAGGACGTCGAGGTCTCCGGCCCCGGCTTCCTGAACATCACGATCACCGACCGGGCGATCACCCAGAACCTCGCCGCGCGCTACGCGGACGACACCGGCCGCCTCGGCGTGCCGCACACCGAGCACCCGGGCACCACGGTCATCGACTACGCCCAGCCGAACGTGGCGAAGGAGATGCACGTCGGTCACCTGCGCTCCGCGGTGATCGGCGACTCGGTGGCGCAGCTGCTGGAGTTCACCGGCGAGAGCGTGGTCCGGCGTCACCACATCGGCGACTGGGGCACCCAGTTCGGCATGCTCATCCAGTACCTGGAGGAGCACCCGCACGAGCTGGACCACCACGACGGCGAAGACCTCCAGGCCTCCGGCGAGCAGGCGATGTCGAACCTGGACCGCCTCTACAAGGCCGCGCGCAAGTTCTTCGACTCCGACGAGGAGTTCAAGACGCGGGCCCGGCGCCGGGTGGTGGACCTCCAGGCGGGCGATCCGCAGACGCTCGCCATGTGGCAGAAGTTCGTGGACGAGTCGAAGATCTACTTCTTCTCCGTCTTCGAGAAGCTGGACATGGAGATCCGGGACCCGGACATCGTCGGCGAGTCCGGCTACAACGACATGCTCGCGGAGACCTGCCGCCTGCTGGAGGAGTCGGGCGTCGCGGTCCGCTCCGAGGGCGCGCTCTGCGTCTTCTTCGACGACATCAAGGGCCCGGACGGCAACCCGGTCCCGCTGATCGTGCAGAAGTCGGACGGCGGCTACGGCTACGCGGCGACCGACCTCTCCGCGATCCGCGACCGCGTCTTCAACCTCAAGGCGAACACGCTGCTGTACGTCGTGGACGCCCGCCAGTCGCTGCACTTCAAGATGGTCTTCGAGACGGCCCGCCGGGCGGGCTGGCTGAACGAGGACGTGCACGCGGTGCAGCTCGCCTTCGGCACGGTCCTCGGCAAGGACGGCAAGCCGTTCAAGACCCGTGAGGGCGAGACGGTCCGGCTGGTGGACCTGCTGGACGAGGCGATCGACCGTGCCTCGGCGGTGGTCCGGGAGAAGGCGCAGGACCTCTCCGAGGAGGAGATCGCCGAGCGGGGCACGCAGGTCGGCATCGGCGCGGTGAAGTACGCGGACCTGTCGACGTCGGCGAACCGCGACTACAAGTTCGACCTGGACCAGATGGTCTCGCTGAACGGCGACACGTCCGTCTATCTCCAGTACGCCTACGCCCGGATCCGGTCGATCCTGCGCAAGGCCGGCGAGGCCCGGCCGGTGGCGCACCCGGAGCTGGACCTGCACGAGGCGGAGCGTGCGCTGGGTCTGCACGCCGACTCGTTCGCGGCGACGGTGGCGGAGGCGGCGGCGGAGTTCGCCCCGCACAAGCTGACGGCGTACCTGTACCAGCTGGCGTCGCTGTACACGACGTTCTACGACAAGTGCCCGGTCCTGAAGGCCGAGTCGCCGGAGCAGATCGAGAACCGCCTGTTCCTCTGCGACATCACGGCCCGCACGCTCCACCAGGGCATGGCCCTGCTGGGCATCCGGACGCCCGAGCGGCTCTGACGCCCGCGTACGGGTGCGGCCCAGCCCTCCGCATACGGGTGCGGCCCGTCCTCTCCCCCGCTGGGAGGACGGGCCGCAGTCAGTTGACGGAGCCGGCCGGGGCCGGGGTCAGCAGTTGGGGCAGGCGTTCGCCATGCGCTTGAACGCGGCCCGGGTACCCGACCCGGGGTCGCCGTCGATCTTGCCCTTGTACCCCCACTTGGCCTTCAGCCAGCGCTGCAGCGCCTTCACCGTGTTCGGGCCGACCTTCCCGTCGATCTTGTCCTTGTAGGCGTAGTTCTTCTTGAGGAAGCGCTGCAACGCCTTCCAGCTCTCGGTGCCGAGCTGCCCGTCGATCTTGCCCTTGTACTGCCAGTGCTCCTTCAGGACGCGCTGGACCTTCTTGGCCTCACCGGACGTCAGACCGAGGTTGACGACCGCGAGCGGGCTGACCTCGGCGCCGGCCGCCGGCCGCGTCTCCGCCGCGACACCGGGACCGGCGGTGGCCAGGCCCCCGACGGCGATCCCGATGGCGGTGGTGGCACAGACGAGTGTCTTCGTGAGTGCTCGCATGAGTTCCCCTCCGATGGTTGCGAGTGCTCTGGGTGCTGCGTGGCAACGAGACTGCGGCCCGGGGACCCGGAGCCGCCACAGTCGCCGCGGAAGTGACGTCCTGACGGGACGTCCCACGCGCTGACCTGCGGTGACGCCGTATGCCGGGACGACGTGGCGGGACGGTCGCGGCGAGGTGTGGCCGAATCGGTAGGGGGCGGCGGGGAGAACGGAACCGATGTATGGGGCACCGCGTGGATGCTGATGCAGAATGCGGCGTTGACGGGACCGCTGACCACGGTCCACGAACGCGAGTGGGGGGAACATGTCGCGTTGGAAAGGGCTGCCCGAAGAACTCGACCCGTGCGTACGGCAGTTGGTGGTGCGCTTACGCCGGGTGAAGGACCACAGCGGACTGAGCCTGCGCCAGCTCGCGGCCAAGACGGGGTACAGCACGTCGTCCTGGGAGCGCTACCTGGCCGGCAGGTCGCTTCCGCCCAGGGAGGCCGTCGAGGCGATGGCCCGCCTCGGCGGTGACGACCCGACCCGCCTCCTCGCCCTGCACGAGGTCGCCACCGAGGCGTGGGGCAAGGGGGCGGACCCGGCACAGCCCGGAACCGGGCCCGGAACGAGCCGGGACCCGCGCACCCCGCCCCACGGCCGGGCGCTGCGCATCACGCTCACAGCCGGATCGGTGGCCCTGGTACTGGCCGTGGCCGCCTCGGTCCTGCTGGCCGTACGGCTCACGGACGGCGAGGGCAGAGCGGCGGCGGCCGGCCTCACCGCCACCGCCACGACGGCAGCGGGGTCGCCCGAGGAGTCGGACCGGCCCCGGTACACCTGCCGGGCGGAGCGGATCGAGGGCCGCTGGTACGCGGGCAACAGCCGCACCATGAAGGCCGTCCTGGCCGAGGGGCACGCCGGACCGGAGGTGGCCGAGGCACAGTGTCTGCTGCGCGAGGCGGGCCTCTCACCGGGCGCCGTGGACGGCATCTTCGGCCCGCACACGAAACGTGCGGTCAGGGACCTGCAGAAGAGGGCGCACCTGGTCGTGGACGGCATCATCGGCCCGCACACCTGGAAGGCCCTGCGGGAATGACGCGGACCCCGCCCGGCCCGCTGCCGCCCGAACGCGCCCGGCTCGCCTCCGCGCTGCGGGAGCTGAGGGCGGGCACGGGCCTGAGCCTGGCGGCCCTCGCGGCGAAGACCACGTTCAGCAAGTCGTCCTGGGAGCGCTACCTCAACGGCAGGACGCTTCCGCCGCGCGAGGCGGTGCAGGAGCTGTGCCGGCTCGCGGGCGAACCGGAGGGCCGGTGTCTCGCGCTGTGGGAACTGGCGGAGTCGGAGTGGAGCGGCCGGGCCGCACCGTCGACACCGAGCGCGCCCACAGACCCGCCCTCGCCCCCGGAGGCGGACGTCTCGAAGCCTGCCGCCGGCGGCAGGGGCGCGGTCCTGGCCGTCCTCGCGTCGGTGTGCGCGACAGCGGCCGGCGGCCTGTCCGTGGCCCTGGTCCTCCTCGCGGGCCAGTCCGGCGACCCCCGGCCGTCCCTGCCGTCCCCGCCACCCCCGTCCGCCCCGGCACCCCGCTGCCGTGGAGCCACCTGCGAGGGCAAGAGCCCCATGCACATGAGATGCGGCACGGCCCCGCTCACCCTCGCCTCGCACCGCACGTCCACCGGAGCCCAGCTCGAACTGCGCTACAGCGACAAGTGCGCGGCCGGCTGGGCCCGGATGTGGAGCACGCGGATCGGCGACCGGCTGGAGCTGAACAGGACCGACGGAGGCCGCCGTCCGCACGCCGCCGAGATCACGGACGGCCTCGCCGCCCAGTCCTACGTCTACACACCCATGACCGAAGCCCTCCCCGGCGCGACCGTGCGGGCCTGCTTCCGTCCGGTGACGGGAGGCAGCAGCGAGTGCTTCGACGCCCGCGTGGAACAGTAGGAAGAAGCCCGGTGTCCTCTAAAGCAGCGTCATCTCCTCCGGCGCGGTGATGCCGAACTCCTCCTCCAGGAGCCGCCGCGCCTCCGCTTCACCGGTCACCTCCCGCTCGGTGACCGTGCCGTCGGAGCGGGTCTCGGTGAGAAGCCGGCCGTCGAGCAGGAGGTGTCGGGTGGCGCTGAGGTGCTGGACGTAGAGGCGCCGGCTGAAGGGCGAGCGCGGGTTGGTCGCGATGTGCCAGTTGATGACGTCGAAGTCGGGCTTCTCGAAGGGCTCCAGGGTGAAGGCGTACTGGCCGCTCCAGTCGTCCTTCCCGGGGTCGTGGGCCTGGAGCAGCCACATCTCCAGCGGTCCGTCGTGCGGCACGTGCACCAGGCGGTGCCGGCGCCCGGCCCCGGCGAACTCCACGTCCGCGACCAGGGGCACCGGCTCCAGCAGCGCGCCGATCGCTCCGAAGCCGACGTCCGCGAGGTACGGCCGCGGTTCGCCGGGGACCTCGGCCAGCAACGCCATGTGGGTGCGCGGCCGGCTCGCGATGCTGTCGGCGCCGACGACCACCCGCGCGGCCAGCAGGGTCACCCGGAAGCCCAGCGCCTCCAGCGCGCGGGCGAACAGCGTGTTGTGCTCGTAGCAGTAGCCGCCGCGCCGGCTGTGGACCAGCTTCGCCGTCAGGTCGGCCGGATCGAGGGAGGGAGCCCCGCCGCGCAGCGCGTCGAGGTTCTCAAACGGGATGGCCCGCATGTGCGCCAGATGCACACCGCGCAGCGTGGCCGGGTCGGCCCGCCGTTCCCCCTCCCACCCGATCCGCCGGAGATACACGTCGAGGTCGAACGGTATGGAATCGAGCATGACGGCACCGTAATCACACCCGGCCCACCCTGTCCGCGGTCCACAGCCGGAAACGCCGCTCCGCCGTTGGTCCTAGGGCCCGTCCTAGGCCCCCGGCGTACCGGCCCGAAGCCCCTTGCCCAGCCGCCGCAGCCCTTCCTCGATCTCCTCGGGCGTCTGCGTCACGAAGCACAGCCGCAGGGTCGTACGGTCGGGCGGGCCGGCGTAGAAGGGAGCGCCGGGGACGTACGCCACGTCGTGCCGCACCACCTGCGGCAGCAGGGCCGTGGTGTCGTACGGCTCCGGCAGGCGCGCCCAGAGGAACATGCCGCCCTCGGGCCGGGTCCAGACCGACCCCTCGGGCAGCGCGCCGGGCAGCGCCGCGAGCATGGCGTCCCGGCGTTCGCGGTACACGCCGGCGACGCGCGTGACGTGGGCGTCCAGGTCGTGGTCGGCGAGGTACCGGGCCGCGGCGAGCTGGTTGACGGTCGGCGTGTGCAGGTCGGCGGCCTGCTTGGCGACGGCACAGGCGCGCCGCAGCTCATCGGGCGCGCGCAGCCAGCCCAGCCGCAGACCGGGCGCCATCACCTTGGAGAAGCTGCCGAGCAGGACCGTACGGTCCTCGGCGCCCGGGAGGGAGGCGATCCAGGGCACGCGTTCACCGTCGTACCGCAACTCCCCGTAGGGGTCGTCCTCTATGATCCACAGCCCGCGGCGGGCGGCGACCGCGGCCACGGCGGCGCGCCGCTCGGCGGGCAGCGTGCGGCCGGTGGGGTTCTGGAAGGTGGGCACGGTGTAGAGCAGCTTGGGCCGCTCGCGCACCACGAGCTCCTCCAGCGCCTCGGGATCGACACCGTGCTCGTCACCGGGCACGGGCACGACCCGTGCTCCGGCGAAGCCGAACGCCTGAAGGGCCGCCAGATAGCAGGGGTTCTCGACGAGGACGGTGTCCCCGGGTTCGAGCAGCGCGGTGGCGAGGAGCGAGAGGGCCTGCTGGGAGCCGGTGGTGACGAGCAGGTCGTCGGGACCGGTCGGCAGCCCGCGGACCGTGGTGCGGCCGGCGAGCGCGGCCCGCAGCGTGGGCTCGCCCTCGGTCGTGGAGTACTGCAGCGCCCGCGCGGGTTCCTCGGCGAGCACGGCCCGGTACGCGGCCGCGATGCCCGCCGCGTCGAACAGCTCCGGCGCCGGCAGCCCGCCCGCGAAGTTGATCACCTCGGGACGGGCGGTCACGGCGAGGATGTCCCGCACGGGAGAACCGCCGACCGACCGCGCCCGCGCGGCGAGCGGCGGCACGGGAGAGTGGGCGGGCGCGGGCTCGGTGACGGTCATACACGGCTCCTTCGACTGCGGTGACGAGTTGTCCGCCGCAGCCTAGAGAAGTGCATGCCGCCTACAAGCACCTTTCCGCGATCCGGACGCCCTGCTCAGCCCTTGGCGGCCAGCCCCGCGTACACGTTGATGTCCGCGTCCGTGACGTCGTTGATGTCGCGGTAGCGGACCTTCTCGATGTCGTCGAGACCGGCGAGGTACGACTCCTCCGGCTGCTCGGGGACGGGAGCCGCGCCATCGGGCCGCCAGCGGTGCGCCGGGACGACCCCCGGGTCGGCGATCTCCAGGGAGTTCTCCGTGAAGAACCGCTCGACCTCCGCCCGGGACCGCAGCACGAAGGTGAACCCCCGCTCGGTGTACGTCCGCTGAACCGCGCGGATGTTCTCGGGGTTGAGGTCCTCGGTGAGGTGGCTGAGCACCAGCCGGCTGCCGACGGGCAGTGCGTCGATCAGCTCGCGCACCAGCGGATAGGCCTCCTCGTCCGCGACGAAGTGCAGGATGGCGACCAGGCAGAGCGCGACCGGCCGGTCGAAGTCCAGGGTTTTGGCGGCCTGTTCCAGGATGCGGGCCGGATCCCGCAGATCGGCGTCGATGTAGTCCGTACGCCCCTCGGGACCGCTCGTCAGCAGGGCCCGCGCGTGCGCGAGTACCACCGGGTCGTTGTCGACGTACACGACCCGCGAGTCGGGCGCGATGCGCTGCGCGATCTGGTGCACGTTCTCGGCGGTCGGCAGTCCCGTGCCGATGTCGAGGAACTGCCGGATGCCGTCCTGCTCCACCAGCGTGGTCACGGCGCGGCGCAGGAAGTCTCGGTTGTGCCGTACGTCGAGGTACCCGCGCGGGTTGGCGGCGAGCGCGGCGGCGGCCGCGTCCCGGTCGGCCGGGTAGTGGTCCTTGCCGCCGAGGAAGACGTCGTAGACCCGGGCCGGGTGCGCCTTGCTGCTGTCGATCCTCCTCTGCAGCTCGGCGGGATCGTGGCTGAGGGCGTCACCGGTCATGGACGTCTCCCTGAAGAGTAGGTGGTTCAATCAGCAACCACTTCGACGGTCAACAACCTAACGGTTCAAGCGATTTGATGGTGCCCGTGCGCGTTCCACCGAGTCAGTCGGTGGTTCCGGCCGGGACCCACTTGTCGCCGCCCAGCGGGAACTCGTACGCCGGGCGCCCGTTGTTGCCGCTCGTGCGGAAGGGCCGGCCCCGGTCGTCCACCGCCAGCGTGCCGCTCCGGCCACCGCTGGACCATCTCAGCTCCAGGTACCAGCTGACGTCGTACGCGGAGGCGTCGGCCCGGATGTAGTAGACCTCCGGGTCGGACTCGCTCACCTTGAACGGGAAGTCGTCGTGCCCCGCCTCCGGGACGACGGCGGGACGCGCGGCGTCGAGAGCGACCGTGAAGGAACGGGTCGGCACGTTGCCGCCGCAGCCGACGCCCGGATAGCCCATGGCGTAGTCGTTCCACGCGAGCGGCGCACGCTTGGCGGCCATCCGGACCGTCAGCCGGTCGACGACCACCGTCTCCTTCCCGGTGCCCTGCACGGTGACCTTCAGATACTGCTCCCCCGACGGCACGGCACCCATCGCCCCCACCCAGGCGGGCGCGTCCTGCTCCGGCGGCGGCGGCCCC